>CAMIVO010000010.1 GCA_946401865.1 uncultured Clostridia bacterium | reverse complement strand
TATATTTTAAAGTTCTTCTTAATGAATCCATAAATAAATATGCTCTTAAATTTCCTATATGTGCATTATAATACACAGTAGGACCACATGAATACATTCTAACTTCCTTGTTATCTAGTGGAATAAATTTTTCTTTTTTCTTTGTTAATGTATTATATAAATATATATCCATATGTCCTCCTTATTTATAAAATTGTGAAAAACTTTGTCTTGCATTGTTAAAAATACTTGTTTTTGACAATTCTTATTTATTATTGTTCTACTTTTGCAGGTTCTGTAGATGCTGGCTTTGTTTCTGTTGTCTTTCCTGTTTCCTCATTTGTTTTTTGAGTTGTAGTTTCTTTTGTTGTTTCTGTTGTTTTTTCTGGTGTTTTTTCTGGTGTTTTTTCTGTAGTTGTATTTTCTTTTTCTGTTGATTGATTTTCTTTATTATTTTCTTCTTTTTTAGGTGTTTCTTTAGCCTTAACGGTTATTGTTCTGGTTACTGTTGCTTCTTTTCCTTTTGAGTTTTTTACTTTATATGTAACTGTATATTTTCCAGCTTTAGAAGTATTTACAGAACCTGAAGTTGAAATTTTACTTGATATATCTCCATCTGTATCATCTTTTGCAGTTGCACCTTGTTCAGTATATTTATCTCCTATATTTAAAGTTATATTTGCTTCACCTTTTAAAGTTATTTTAGGAGCTGTATCTGTATTTACTTTTTTATGCTCTGTACAGTATGTTGTTGGTGCACTTGACACTGATGAGTTTATATTATCCCATAATCCTAATCTTTCTTTTTCTACAAGATAAGAATAATATTTTGTAACTTTGTTTGGACAATATTCATTTGCAAGTAATCCTGTATCTTCACATATTTCTGCAGAATTAGAATGTGCATCACATTCTCCAGGGACTGTTCCTTCTACAAATATTTCTGAATATGTATCTGTACATTTTGATGTTGCTCGTTTTCCTGATGCCCTACATATTGTTGCAGAAACAACTCCATCTGGTTTATCAAATCGTGATGATTCTAATCCAGAATGGACTTTTGTCATAACAGCATCCCATATTCTACCTGCAACATTGTTTGAACCTGTTACTTCTTCATTTTTGTCAAAACCATACCAGCATGCTGCTGTATAATAATTTGTAAATCCACATAGCCATTTATCATAATTTGAGTTTGTTGTACCTGTTTTGGCAGCAACATCCATTCCAGATATTGCACAATATGTAGCTGTTCCTGATTTAACGACAGATTGAAGTATATTTTTTATAACATAAGCTGCTTGTTCAGAGAAAACCTGCTCTGATGTCTGTTTTCCTTCTAATATTGTATTTCCATTTTGATCTGTTACTTTACTATAAAACATTGGTCTTCTATATACACCATTATTTTCTATTGTGGCATAACATCCTGCCATTTCTAAAGGTGTAATACCATTTGTAAATCCACCTATTGATAATGCTGCTAATCCGTCTCTTTCGTGATCAATAGAGGTAACACCCATTTTTTCAAGGTATTCTATAGATTTTGCTGGAGTGATTTCTGAAACAACTTTTACAAAAGGTATATTTTGTGAAGTTGTAACAGCACTTCTAATACTTATTAATCCCTTTGGAGTATTATAATCTTTAGGGTTATATGTACCATTAAGAAATTCTGATCTTGTATCATCATAAATTGTAGCAGCAGTAATTACACCTTCATTTATAGCTGGAATAAGTGATGTTAATGGTTTTATTGAAGATCCTGTTTGTCTAGGACTTTGAGTTGCTCTGTTTAATCCTCTTGATTCTGTCTTTTCTCCTAAACCTCCAACAACTCCAACTACATATCCTGTTTCATTATCTATAATAACCATTGCAGATTGTGAAGTTGCTCCTTCTACAAGTTTAGATTTTCTAGAATAACTTCCACTATCATCTACCATGACAGAATTCATTTTGTTTTGAAGATCTGTATCTTGTGTAGAATAAATAGTAAGTCCACTACTATAAACATAAGTTGTAGCTAAACTTTTTGATATTTCTTTTTCTTTTGCAATATCTTCTATTACTTGAGAAATTGTAGCATCTGTATGATAAGAATACATAGTTCCAAGTGCATTTGATTGTTCAAATTTAAGTCCTTCTTCAACTTGTGCAACAGCCTCATCATATTCTGACTTGTCAATTTTTCCAAGGTCAAGCATTTTCTTTAAAACTGTTTTTGTTCTATTTTTTATAAGTTCTGTATGATCATTTTCTCCATATGGATTATATTTATTAGGTGAATGATTTATTCCTGCTAAAAATGCACATTCAGCTAAACTTAGCTCTGAAGCAGGTTTATTAAAGTAATATTCCGCACCTACTTCAACACCTAAATTACTCTTGTTTCCACCAACAAATATAATGTTTAAATAAAGTTCAAGGATTTGATCTTTTGATATCATTCTTTCTATTTGGTATGCTTTTGCCCATTCTTTAACTTTTCTCATAATTCCGGCCATTCCAGACCTGTCTTTTTCTTGAGTTATATTTTTAACTAATTGCTGAGTAATTGTACTTCCACCAAATGATGCATTTCCTCTACTTATAGCATATTTAAAAATTGCTCCTGCTGTTCTTTTAAAATCTATTCCGTTATGATTATAAAATCTTTCATCTTCTATTGATACATAAGCATCTTTTAGGTTTTCTGGAATTTGATCAAGTTTAATTATCTTTCTGTTGTCATCTCCAGAAAGCTCAGCTAGCTTATTTCCATCTTTATCTAATATAATAGAATTTGAACTTCCAATAACAAGCTCTTCTTGAGTTATTTCGAAGTCATCTCCCCATCCACCATATATCATTCCACAAATTATTCCTGCACCAACAACTAATATGGCAACAAATAATAATATACATAATTTAATTATTATTGATATTACAGGATGCTTTTTAGAAAATTTCTTTTTTTCTTTTTTTGGCTTTGTAGATACATCTTTTTTATGTTTTGGAGTTATATCTTTTTTGACTTTTTTACTTTTCTTAATTTTCATTTTTTTATTTCCTTTCTATACACAAATATAGTAAAAATTTATGTAAGATTTGACTTCTCTATTATATTATAAAATAAACGAAAATGCAAGAAAAAAATGGAAAATGGGACGGTTCTCTTTTCCATTTTCCATTTCTTTTAAATTCCTACAATTTCAACATTATAATAAAAATGTTTTATAATATCTTCATAATTTATTCCCTGTTTAGCTAAGCTATCTGCTCCTGTTTGGCTCATTCCAACTCCATGTCCATAACCTTTTACAAAAAATATAATAGAATTATCTCTTATTTCAAAACTAAAATTAGTAGATTTTAAGCCTAATAATGTTCTAAGTTCGGTTCCAGCAATTTCAATATTTCCAAGTTTTATTGTTTTTACTCTTCCACTTTCGGTTAATTCTATAATTTTAATGCTATCTTGTTCATCATAATTTATTTCTATTTCTGAATGTTTTTTTCTTATTTTATTAATTAATTCTTCTTTACTAATCTCAACTTCTGAATTATACTCAGAATATTCATCTTCACCTGAAGTTTCAACACTTTGTAAATATGGGAAATTTTGTCCTCCCCATACATTACTTGCTGTTTCTGTTATTCCTCCACTATTTGAATGAAAAAATGCATCAATTACTTCTCCATTATATGTTATAACCTTTCCTTGAGTACTGTCTACTGCATTTACTATCTTTTGCCAATTATCTTCAGCTTCTTTTTCCTCCCATTTTGCAAACCTGTCTTCTTTAGAAATCCAAGCTTGGCAACATGCATAATTGTCACATATATCTGCATCTCCATGCTTTCCATTACTATGAGTAATTTGATAAATAGTGTAAGTTCTTGCAACCACAGCTTGAGCTTTTAATGCTTCTATATCGTACTTTACAGGCATTTCTGCTGATACAACTCCATATAAATATTCATCAATTGGAAGTTCCTCAATCTCCCCTGTTTTTGAATGATATAATTTAATTGTTGCAAAATTAGAATAATTATATTTAGGGTATGTTGATGTGTCATTGTTTTCTGTAGATTTAGTCTCCTCTACATTTTCTATATTATCTTTCGTCTGTGCTTGTCTTTTTGTTTTTGTGCAAATTGATGGAATTAGAAAAACTATACAAAACAAAGCAATTACATAAAATAAAAATTTTTTCATAATTTGCTCCTTTTGTAATTAATATGCAACAAAATAATTAATATTCAACTTGCTAATTCTTTTTTCATTTTATTTAAAATTTTCTTTTCAATTCTTGATACTTGCACTTGAGAAATTCCAAGAATTCGCGCAACTTCACTTTGAGTCTTGTCTTTGTAATATCTAAGCAAAATAATTTGCTTATCTCTTGATTCTAAATCATTAATCATTTTATTTATTGCTATTTTATTTGTTATTAAAGTAGCCTCATCTTTATTTGTGGAAATTGTTTCTATAATATTTATTGAACTATTTGATTTGTTATCTGAATATAAATTTTCTTCGATTGAATTTATTGGCAAAGAACTTTCTAATGCGAGTGTTATTTCTTCTTTTGTAGTTTTCAGTATTTTTGAAAGTTCACCGTAAAGACGGTTCTTTGCCCTTTTTATTTGAATATTCCTTTTGAATTTCTAATATTTTTCTATGTAATTCTTTTAAACTTCTACTTACTTTAATAGGCCCATCATCTCTTAAAAATCTTTTTATCTCACCCATTATATATGGAACAGCATACGTAGAGAGTTTTACATCATATTCTATGTCAAAATTTCTTATTGCTTTTACAAAACCCATAGCTCCTATTTGGTATATATCCTCTGTTTCATATCCTCTTCCAGCAAATCTTTTAACTATACTCCAAATAAGTCCTTGATTTTTTTCAACTAAGTCAGCTAATGAATCTTTATCACCATTTTGAGCTTTTATTATTTCATTAGTAATATCTTTCAAATGCCATTACCCCCTTAATGCTTCTTCCAATGTAAGTCCCTCTGTTTTTGGTAATTCTTTTATTTCTTTTTCCATTGTAACTTTAGTTCCAACTCCTAATACAGATTCTACTACAAGCTTGTCCATAAAACTTTCCATTATAGTAAATCCCATCCCTGATCTTTCCAAATTTGGTTTACTTGTATAAAGTGGTTGTTTTGCAAGTTCCACATTTTCAATTCCTTTTCCATTATCAGAAATTTCTATAAATACTTTTCTATTTATAATTTTACATGTAATATGTATAATTCCTATTTTATCTTCATATCCATGTACTATAGAATTTGTAACCGCTTCAGATACTGCTGTTTTTATATCAGAAATTTCTTCTATAGTAGGGTCTAAACTTGATACAAATGCTGCAACAGCAATTCTTGCAAAAGCCTCATTATTTGACTTACTTATAAATTCTAATTTCATTTCGTTTTCCATATTCACTAACCTTTCTCCTTTTTAATATAAATAAACTAATTTATTTTTAAATTAGTTTTCATACTTGAAGTTAATCTTTTACACAATTTTTTCTTTTAATTCAGGTAAATCTTCATTTTGTAAATTAACCTCAGAAATTAATTTTAAAACTCCGCTCATTTCAAATATTTTTCTTACTGCTGGGCATAAATTTGCAATCTCCATTTTGCCACCTAACATAGCAGTTTGCTTATACCTTCCAATTATCATTCCTATTCCGCTACTATCCATGAAAGATACACGATTAAAATCAAATATAACTCTTTTAGGCATAAATCTTTCAATTTCATAATCTGCCCTCCTTCTTATATCTTTTGCTTTAAACTCGTCAATTTCTTCCGAAATTCTAAATATTAATGTTTTTTGATCTTCTAAATATATTGTTTCCATATAACCTCCTGATATTCAATTTGGTACCGGTTCTTTTTTGTCCCCTTAAAGTAAGAAAACGGAAGTTAGAACTAAAACTTCCAACTTCCAACTTTCCACCTCCAACCTTTTTTAGTTATAAAATAACCTTTTAAGTAAGATTTTAATGTAGTTATAATTATTTTCTAGATTCAACAATAAGCTTAATTCCAGTTCTATCTTCACCTTCGACTTCAACCTCTGCAAATGCAGGTATACATACTAAATCTACTCCTGCTGGTGCTACAAATCCTCTTGCAATTGCTACCGCCTTTACTGCTTGATTTAGAGCTCCTGCTCCAATTGCTTGCATTTCTGCTTTGTGTGATTCTTTAACTAATCCTGCTATAGCTCCTGCTACTGAATTTGGATTAGATTTTGATGAAATTTTTAAAATTTCCATTTTCTTTTGCCTCCTATAATTTTAATTTTTTTGTTGCAACTTTTACTTTTGGTATTCTACTACTTTTATTTTTATTTGTCTATACTTTTTTGGAATTTTTTTCCATTTTTTCATCGCGTTTTTCGACATTATTCTCATTTTCTTTCTTTCCATTTTCTTCCAAAATATTGTATATAGCTTCTTTTATAAATTTAGCAGATGAAACTGGTGCTATTTTACCTGGAAGAGCTAATGCCCAAACACAATTTATTTCCATTTGTTTTGCAATATCAAAATCCATTCCCCCGGGTGCTGATGCTAAATCTATTAACAAAACATCAGATTTCATATGTTTTAACTCTTTTTCTTTTATAATTATTTGAGGAACTGTATTAATAATAATATCAAAATCCTTTAAGTCATATAACATATCATTTATATTAATTGCTTCATACCCATAAGCCTGTATCCATGCTAAATCAGATATTTTTCTTGCAGCACAGGTTACATTTGTAGAAAGCATGCTAAATTTATTTGCAACTATTTTTGCTACTCTTCCAAATCCTAGTATAAGTACTTTGGATCCTTGAAGAATTTTATCTGTATTTTTAATTGCAACTTCTATTGCACCTTCTGCTGTTGCAATTGTATTTAAAATTGCAAGTTCCTCTCTTTTCATTACATCTATAACACTTAAATAATTTTCTTCTAATTGTTCTTTTATCTTATCTTTTATTCCACCTGCTATAAAAATTTTGTTTTTGTTGTTTTTTAACAGTTGATTTATTTTTATACTTTCACTTGAAAATGGTGAATTAATATTTTCATTGTCTGTTGAAAATGGTGTGGGTGCTATAATTATATCTACTTTATCCATTGCATTAGCTAGATTTTGAATTTTTTCAATTTGACTGTTTTCTTGCATTTCTTTTGAATTTTCAAGTCCATATGAAAATACCTTGTTGTTATCATTATTTAACATTTCTGCTAATTTTATGTTTCTAAGATCTCCTCCTAATATTAAAAATTTTTGTCTCATTACATTCCTCCTATTATTTATTATTTATTTAATTATATTTTTTTATCCAACAAATATGAAAAAAGTTATATTACAAATTTTAATCTTAGTAATATAACTTTTTGGGATTTATTATTAAAATTCAGTTGATGAATTATTTTGCACTGTCTAATGAATTTAAGTTTATTCTTACTGAACAAAGATAATTTATTAGTATAATAAAAAAAACTACCATTATAACTGATATAAACCTTAATTAATGTTCATATTATAATAATAGTAGTTTTTTGTTTTTTTATATTTTTAAAATTCCACCAATTGTTTTACTTTGTGTATCATCTGGTAACATTTGGCTACCACCTGTAATTACAACTAAATCTCCACTTTCTAGAATTTCTTTATTTTTTAATTTTTCAATTCCAGCTTCAATTGTTTTATCTATATTCTCTTGTGCATCAACATAAATTGGTGTAACATTCCAAGCTAAAGCTAATTGACGGAATGTTCTTTTATTATCTGTTATAGCTAAAATTGGGCATCCTGCTCCTAGTCCTGAAAGATTTCTTGCAGTATTTCCTGTATGTGTGTAACAAACTATTGCATCAGCTTCCATAACTTTTGCAGAAACACATGCTGCATAACATGCTTTGTTTTGGTATGTTTCTAAGCTGATATTTTTGTTTTCATCAAATCTTTTCCAGTAATTTATTTCTGGTTCTACTCTATTTGCAATTTTAACCATTGTTTTAACACATTCAACAGGGTAATCTCCTTGAGCACATTCACCAGATAGCATTATTGCACTTGTTCTATCATATATAGCATTTGCAACATCTGATGCTTCAGCTCTTGTTGGTAATGGTTGATGTGTCATAGATTCTAGCATTTGAGTAGCAGTTATTGCTGGTTTGTTTTCTTTATTACATGTTTTTATAATTCTTTTTTGAACTACTGGTGGTTCTGTAAAGTCAGTTTCTGTAGCCATATCTCCACGAGCTATCATTTGAGCATCTGCTAAGTCTATTATATTATCAAGATTTTCTAATCCTTCAACATTTTCAACTTTTGTGATGATTTGTATATCTTTACCACCATTTTCATCTAATACTTTTCTTACATTGTTTATATCTTCTGCATTTCTTGCAAATGATATAGCAACAAAGTCATAGTTATGTTCACATGCTGTTTTTAAGTCTGCAATATCTTTTTCTGCTAAACCTGGAAGTCTGATTATTGTTCCTGGTAAATTCATTGTTTTTCTGCTTCCTAAACCATTTCCGTGAACTACAGTTGTAACTATATCTTTTCCAACAACTTCGTCAACTTTAAGCTCAATTGCACCATCATCTATTAATATTTTTGTTCCTGGTTTAACATCTTTATATAATTCTTTATATGTTACAGATACTTTTTCTTCATCACCTGTAATATCTTCATTAACTAATGTAAATTTTTGACCATCTTTTAATTGAATTTTTGTATTTTTTCCAGTATATAACATTCCTGTTCTTATTTCTGGTCCTTTCATATCTAAAAGCATTGGTATTGGAAGATCTTTTTCTTCTCTAATTCTCATTATTGTTTCAGATTTTTCTGATTGTTCGTCCCAGCTTCCATGTGAATAGTTAATTCTGCAGACATTTAATCCTGCTTCAAATAATTCTTCTAATTTGTTTTCACTTGCTGGTCCTATTGTTCCAACTATTTTTGTTTTTCTTAATTGTTTCATTTCTATAAAACCTCCTTAAAATTTCAACATGGTGTATTATATCACACTTTAATAATATAATTCAAGTGTTTTCCAAATATTTTTTTCTTGACTTTTAAACTCTTTTTACATATAATGTGCATAAATAGAAAGTTTTATTCTAAATTTATTTAAGGAGGTTTTTTCGTATGAAAAAATATTTATGTGAGTTCATCGGAACAGCAGTACTTGTTCTTTTTGGATGTGGAAGTGCTGCAATCGCAGGTACAGCTCTTGGAACACTTGGAATTGCCTTAGCTTTTGGTTTATCTATTGTTGCTATGGCTTATGTTATAGGAAGTGTTTCTGGATGTCATATTAACCCTGCAGTATCTCTTGCTATGCTTATTAACAAAAAAATGTCTGTAAAAGACTTTTTATGCTATGTTGTCGCTCAAATTTTGGGAGCTATATTAGGTTCTGCTATCCTTTATCTTATAATTAATTGGTGTGGAATGGATATAGCAACAGTTGGACTTGGCGCTAATGGCTTTGGAGAAGCATCTTCTGTTGGATTAAATATGATTGGTGCAATTGTTGTTGAAATTATTCTTACTTTTGTATTTATTTATACAATTTTAGGTGTTACATCAAGCGAAAAATTCAGTTCTGTTTCTGGAATTGTTATTGGTTTAACTCTCGCTTTTGTTCACATTATGGGAATTCCTTTAACTGGTACATCTGTTAACCCAGCAAGAAGTTTAGCTCCAGCACTATTTTTAGGTGGAACTGCTCTTTCTCAAGTTTGGGTATTTATTGTTGCTCCTTTAGTTGGTTCTGCTTTAGCTGCAGTAGCATATAAATTTTTGAATGAAGAAAAATAAAAAAAATAATTTATGTATATCAAAAAGTCTTGAAAGTATAACACTTTCAAGACTTTTCTATTTATTAAATTTTTGTGACATTTTGCTTACAATTAAAATCTTTTCATATTTCCTCTTGAATTAGCATTATGCTTTTGGTAAGTGTCCCCAAAAGCTTCCCCAAAAGTTTATTAGCTAGTTATCCTTACTATAACTTTAACTCTTATGTTTCTCGTTTCCCCAGATTCTTTTCCTGTTACTGTTATTGTTGCTTCTCCTTCTTCTTTTCCATAGATTATTCCGTTTTCTCTTATTTCTACTATATTTTCATCACGTGAGATTAATGTAACGTCTTCATATAATTTATTAATATAAGGATTTATGCTTCCTTTTACCACAAATATATCATAATCATTCATTTCTGATACTGTAAATTTTCTATCTTTCACATCAATTACTTTTTCATTTATATCCTTTTTCACATAGTATCTTATTCCATTAAATTCATAAATCTCATAAAATTCTTTCTCTCTTTCTAACATTTTTACACCAAATATACCTGCAGTTCCATCCATTGCAGCTTTGCGTATTAATTCATAATCTGTAATTTCTGTTTTCTCAACTTTTCCTAAATCAAATGCTCCACTATTTTCATTTTCTGTAAATGGAAGCTTGTATCTATATCCTTTATATTCTATGATATATGCACCTGATGTATATGTGTTGCCTTCATATATTACTCCAAATGCTTTTGCAGTTGAATTTTCATCTATTTTAAAATAAATACCCTCTTCAGATTCAGTTATTACTTTACTTATTTCTTCTTCATTACCTTCATTTGTATATTTTGCATATTTATCAAAAAAATCTTGTAATTTTTTGATATCACTTACTTCATAAGCATCTTTTAATAATCCAATTTCTCTTGGAGTATTTTTTTCATAATATAAAATTTTGTATGTTTCATTACTTTCATCTTTTTCTAGAACATATACATCATTATTTTCATTTTCTACATAATTACCATTTCCTAGAGCTTGTTTTGAACCTAGTAAATTTTCTATATTTATTTTCCAAACTCCTTCTTGAACCTCATCAGCTATAATATTTTTACTTCGTAAATATTCAATTAGTGTTGATGTTGTTTCTCCAGTATTATGTGCAATTACATAATTATAATTATCCATTTGCATTTGCTCATTTACTTGTGCATGAATAGTCTCATCTTTTGCCTCTCCTGCCCTTTGTAATATTCCATTATTTCCACTTAGCATTTGAATTGATATTCCTGCAAGTAGTAATAATACTATTATTGTTACAACTAAGGCTATTAGTGTTATTCCTGAGTTTTTAGTTTTCTTCTGTTCTTTCATATTTTCAATTTCTCCTTTCAACTTTTAAGTACATTTTGACGCTTTGGTACAAGTTCTTTTGTGTTCTATTTGTCATTATAATGTAATTTAATAAAAAATCATTTATTCAAATCTTACTGTAAAATCAAGAATTTGTCAAATATATAAAATTTTTATTTTAGAAAATAATAAAAGCACCCAAATGCTTATATGAATAGTATTTGAGAGAATTTATAATATTATTAATTTACATATTTAATAATATATCACAAACGTAAAAAGCCATGAAATTTGCAGCATTTTCAAGGCTTCTCATTTATTTTATTACATTTTTATTAAATTTTTGTAACATTTTGGTTACAATTAAAATTTTTTCATATTTTCTTTCTTTAATTAGCATTATGATTTTGGGAAGTGTCCCCAAAATCTCCCCAAAATTTTCCCAAAAAGCTCATATATTATTGTTTATATATGTTATTATTATTGCTAGTATTACATTTATTATTATAGATAATATTATGATAAAATGCTTTTTTCTTTCAGTATATAATGTTGCTATAAATTCTCTAATAAATGCATTTATCCAAAAATAGATTTTTGTTTTTGCACCTATTCCTTCATAATTAAGATTTTGTTCACTTGCAATATTTCCAGCTCTAAATACATGATAATTTGTTGTAGAAAATGCAATCTTTGCATTTTCTATTTTTTCTTTTATAAGATTATTTGAAAATTTTATATTTTCATATGTGTTCTTAGATTTATCTTCAACTAGAATATTGTTTTCATTTATTCCTTTTTCTAACAGATAATTTTTCATTGCTTGAGCCTCAGATATAGACTCATCATTTCCTTTTCCACCTGAAGGAACAAACATAATATCTTTATTTGCTTTTTCTTTTTGCATTTTTGCAAATTCTAAAGCTCTATCCACTCTTGACTTTAAAAGATTTGTTAATGTTCCATCTTTTTTTATTTTGCAACCTAAAATTATAATTGCATCTTTGTCAAATTTAGGTATATGTTTTGCAGATTTAACACCCATAATAATAGTACCAATTAATATACATTCTATATAAGTTATTGACAGTAATATAAATGTTTCAACAAAATTATATATATATAATCCATAACCGTTTTGGTTATGAATATCAATCCAAGTAGCAGAATACAACATTTTATACATAAAGTCTGGTAACAATGTTGTAAAACACAGAAAAGCTCCTAATAAAATACCTAATATATTTTTTAAATTAAATCCCTCTTTTCTTATTAAAGAAATATTGCTGAGTATCACTAGAATTGATACAATAAAGGCTATAGGTAATAAAATAAATGAAAAAGAAAACATATTTAATAAACCATCAATTGTGTTTATCAATCCATTATAGTGAAATATTGAACTTATTTGAACCCAAATTGTAACACCAATAAACACTATAATTCCCAAATATGCAATATTTTTGTATTGGTACATGTTTATTTTTGTATTTTGTCTATATGATGTAAATAATAAAAATAAAATATATAATAGCCAAATTGTTATTGAAATTGGTATTATAATACTTCCATTACAATCCCCCATATACTCATTAAAAGTAATGATTCCGAATTTATGCACATATATAGAAAATAATTTTGAAATTTCACCTTCACTATTTTTTATTTGTATAAAAGTCTTTCCCTCTGATTCTGATTCGATTTTAACTTTTAATATACCATTTTCAATTTTTTTGTCTATGCATTTAATTATATTCTCGTCATCTATTTCTACTTTTATGTTTTCTATATTAATATTTTCATTAGAAATATCGATTTTTATTGTATATGTGTTTCCATTTATTACAATAAATGCTATAAAAATTGTAATAAGAATTATTGTCAGTATTATAATTTGCGCTTTTTTCCCTATTTTTTTCAATTTCTTTCTCTCCAATTATATTTTTTAATTACTTTTTTCAAGTGTTTCTCCTAATTCCTTTGAAAATTCTTTTAATAATACAACTTTTATCGTTGTTGCCTTGCCTTCATTATAATCATCTATTATTCTTTTTAATTTTCGTAAATTTTCTATTTCTTGTAAGGCAATTTCCTTATTTTCCTTTATTCTTTTAATAAGTTTTTCTTTTATTAAAACTATGTCTTCATTACTTGCACATGATATTCTTTGGAATATTTGGAAGGCATCATAATATTTTAATATTGGAATATTATCACATTCTTTATCAAATTGTGCATAAAATTGTTCCATTTGAATTGGTATACACTTAAAAATACTATCTGCTTTTTCTTTATATTCTTTTTCAAGTAGTTGTTCATTTAGTTCATTAAATCTTTCTAAAACCTCTTTCATTTCTGTATCAATATTTTGATTTCCTTCTCTAATTACTACTTTTCCGAGTTCTTCTTCGACATTTGTGCAATAGCTTGAATGAAGAGATGCTAAATTCATTCCATTTAAAAATACTGTTTTTAAAGTTGTAATATCATTTGAGATTAAATTGCTTTTAGAGAAATATACAAAATATTCATAAAGTTTAACAACATCAATAAGCTCAAGCTCTCCTTGTTTTACCTCTTCTATAGTTTCATTAACCGTTTGAGTGAATTTGTCATCTGGTAATTTCCAATATTCTTCTACTAATATTTTTTTATAAGAAGGAACTTTTTTATCATTAGGATCGATATTTATTTCTTCCATATTAGATTTAAATATTTTCATGTCAAATATTCTTGTTCTAACATAATACTCTATAAATTTAAAAAATCTATATTCGGCCTTGAAATTATAATAATAGTTTCCATCAAATTCCTTTATATAAAATTGCCTATCATCCATTAAAACTCTTGATGATACTAAAATTGATTTATATTCTTCATTGTTTTCTATATTTTTAAATTTCTCTTTTATAATTCTTCCTGTCTTAATTTCAAAAGAAACCGCTATTGTAAATATAAGCATAGTCTGCATAACTCTATTATTGGTATTAGGATATAACTTATTTACTTCTTCATATATTTTACTGAAATCATTTAATGCATGTTTTAATATACGTAAATTTCTAGTGCCACTTTTTTTAAAAGTACTAATAATTAGCTCTGTATTTTCTCTTAAAAATCTAATTAAATCTCTATTTTGTTCAAACCTCATAAGTATTCCATTTATAATGTAGTCAAATTGAGGTGCATATTCAAAAGTTTCTCCAACAAGCTTTTCTTTAATTCTTTCATAATCTATAGCTTTATCAAATACTGTTTCAATTTTATCTTGTATTTTTTTTACCATTGGAATATCATTTTTTTCAAGCTCACCTTGCTTGTCTAAAAGGTATGTTGCAATAAATGTCTTCATTTCCAAATTGCTATTTTTTATTTTAGTAGAAAGCTCTTTTTCATTACAAATTATTATTGTTTTAATATGATCATGTTCAACAAAATTATTTATATATCCTAAAATATCTATAACATCAACATTTGCTCTTTCTAGGTCATCAAAACATAATACTTTATCATCAGTTGCAAAAAAATCGGCATAATCTATCTTGTTTCCATTTGTAGCACTACCAAATAAATTTGCCATATCTATTCCTGTTTTTGCATATTCTGGAATTGATGTTTTTCCACTTGCCTCCATATATTTTCTAAGATTTCTGTTCATAAGTTGTGATGTTTCCATAAATATCTTCTTACTTATTTCTTCAAGATTAGAAATTCCATATAAAGACATATATATTGTTGTAAATCTTTTTCCATTTAACTGCATAGTATCAATTTTTTTCTTTATCTGATTGTTCCAAAAATAAGTTTTTCCAGAACCCCATTCACCATTTATCATAATTGCATAATCTGTATAATCTGATCTAATATAATCTAATATGCTTTCAACTAAATCTTCCATTGTTTCTCTCCTTTTTCATTTTTTTCTTCTTTCTCGTTTTTCCCATTTGGTGACGGGGATTAAATAGGACATTTTTTATTTATAATTTATAGGACCGTTATTAACTCAAATATCCTATTTAATCCCCGTCACCAAATGTCAAATATCCTATTTAATCCCCGTCACCAAATGTCCCCGTCACCAAATGTCACCAGCTAATCTTTTGCAATTGTAAATACATCTATTTTTTCTGCTCCTGCTTGTTTTAATATTTTACTACATTCGTTTAATGTAGCTCCTGTTGTATAAATATCGTCCACTAAAAGTATTTTTTTATTAATTATTCTGTCCTGATTTTTTATTTTGTAAACATTTTTAACATTTTTTTCTCTTCCGTTCAAAATTTAATGTGCTTTGTGGCTGATTGTTTATGCTTTTTATTAAGACATTATTTACAAGTTTTATATTTAAAATTTTAGATAATTTAACAGCTATTAGTTTTGATTGATTGTAACCTCTTAAGTTCCATCTTTTTTTACTAATTGGAACTGGCATAATTATATCATAAAAGTTAAAATGAAAATAGTTTTTTTCATAAAATTCAAAAAAATTTATAAATGTTCTAAATAAATATGGTTTTTCGTTGAATTTGTAATCTAAAATTTTTTCTCTGATTAAACCATTATATTTGAATAAGTAATAATGATTTTCAAAATATTTATCTTCATAATTTTCTTGTCCAAAAATAGCTTCATTAAATAGCTCATTTCTGCACTTGGTACATAAATAATTGTCTGAAAGTTTTCCACAAATCCCACACACTTGTGGATAAATAATGTTTAATATTTTGTCAATAATTTTAATCTCTCCTATCTCTATAAATGAAAGATTATCTCTCGATATCTCCTTTAATTGTTTTTCAAGCCTAATACTCTAAGTGCTTCTCCTATATTTTTTACTCCTACAATTTCCATCTTATATTTTTCTTCTAGATGTTTTTTATTATTTTCAGGTATTATGCATCTTTTAAATCCTAGTTTTTCCGCTTCTTTTAGCCTTTTTTCTATCATATTTATTCTTCTAACTTCCCCAGTTAAACCAACTTCCCCCATTATAACTGTATCTTTTGGAATTGGAATATTTTTAAAACTTGAGGCACATACACAAACTATTCCCAAATCTATTGATGGCTCATTTAATCTGATTCCACTTACTACATTTACATATATATCTTGTCCACCAATTTGCAAATTTGCTCTTTTTTCTAGAACTGCAATTAAAACCGCTAATCTATTATAATCTAAACCATTTGCCGTTCTTTTTGGAATTCCAAATACAGATAGTGTTGTTAATGCTTGTAATTCAATAAGCATAGGTCGAGTTCCTTCCATACTTGCCACTATACAAGAACCAGATGGATTATCATCTCTTTCTGAAATAAGAATTTCTGAAGGATTTTTTATTTCAACAAGTCCTTCTCCCTTCATCTCGAACATACCGATTTCATTTGTAGAACCAAATCTATTTTTTACTCCTCTTAAAATTCTATAAGAAAAATATCTTTCGCCTTCTAAATATAAAACAGTATCTACCATATGTTCTAAAACTCTTGGCCCAGCTATTGTTCCATCTTTTGTAACATGTCCAATAATTATTGTAGTAATTTGTTTTTGTTTACATACTCTCATTATTTGTGATGTAATTTCTCTAACTTGACTTACACTACCTGCAGCAGCAGAAAGTTCTTCAGAATACATTGTTTGAATTGAATCTATAATAACTAGTTTTGGTTGTAATTCTTCTATATTTTCTTTCACAATATCTATATCTGTTTCACCTAAAAATAAAATATCATCATTATTAATTCCTAATCTATCAGCTCTTAACTTTATTTGTTCGGCTGACTCTTCACCTGAAACATATAAGACCTTTCCTTCTCCTTTTATTTTGTCACATAGCTCTAAAATAAGAGTAGATTTTCCAATTCCTGGTTCTCCTCCAAGTAATATTAATGAGCCTTTTACGATTCCACCACCTAGAACTCTATCTAATTCACCAAATCCTGTAGAAATTCGCGATACTTCTTGTCCTTTATAAGAATTTAGTGCTTTAGGCTCATTTCTTTCTTTGATTTTTTTTACACCATTTTCTGTAATCTTCTCAACTTTTTGCTCAAAAAAAGTATTCCAACTATTACAAGCTGGACATTTTCCCATCCATTTAACACTTTCATAACCACATTCATTACATACAAAAATTGTTTTTGCTGTTTTTGCCATAAATTGTTTTGTCCTTTCCATTTAATTTGCTTTATTTTATAACAAATTTCTCGTTTATGCAAGTGCAAATTTTGGACGTTGTCAATGGGGACGGACCTTTTTGACAACTTTTTTTGTCTAAGATAAGGTCCTTTTTTTTGCGAAAAAATTCATGTTCTATTAACAGTTTTTAAAGGTTGTCAAAAAGGTCCGTCCCCATTGACAACGTCCTAGGTTAATTGAAACTATCTTCCAAAATTTGTGAATAGCAATAAGAATATTATTATAAAAAATAATATTTCTGTGTCGTTTGAACAGCCACACCCATTTCCTCCAAATAAACCTCCAAATGGTCCATTACCACATGAACGGTCATTTGTTCCTTGCATATTTAAATTATTTTCTGGCATTTTAAATCCTCCTTTATGTTTTTATTGTATAGTATGAGAAATATTTACTATTGGTTACAAATATTTTTTTAATTTAATAACAATCAAAACAATTTAGCGACAAAGATTAATTAAAATATTTTTACTTTAATTTTCCTTAAAACTAACATATCTCTATCTTAAAAAAAATTCATCATTGAAAAAATTTCTCCGTCCCCAAATTTCACCAAATTTCAAAAATGTCCTATTTATTCCCCGTCACCAAATGAGACATTGACAGAATTATGTTAATTGATATATAATATTTTATATGATTTAAGGAAGGAAATTTATAATGATAGAACTACTTTCTCCAGTTGGAAATTTTGAATGTTTAAAAGCTGCTGTACAAAATGGAGCTGATGCTGTTTATTTTGGAGCAAGCTCGTTTGGTGCAAGAGCTTTTGCAGGAAATTTTGATGATGAAGAGTTAAAAAAAGCAATTAATTATGCGAGATTACGAGGAGTTAAAACTCATTTAACATTAAATACTCTTATTAAAGAAAATGAATTTGATGATGCTTTTAATTTAGCTATAAAAGCCTACCAATATGGCATAGATGCAATTATTGTACAAGATTTGGGATTAGCATTAAAACTCATAAACAGCTTCCAAGATATAGAAATTCATGCAAGTACCCAAATGACAACACATAATTTAGATGGTGTTTTACAATTACAAAATCTTGGTTTTAAAAGAGCTGTACTTTCACGAGAACTCTCTATTGATGAAATTAAATATATTTCGCAAAATTCCAATATTGATTTAGAAGTATTTATTCATGGTGCTTTATGTATTTCCTATTCTGGCCAATGTTTACTTTCAAGTATGATTGGTGGAAGATCTGGAAATCGCGGAAAATGTGCTCAACCTTGCCGATTACCTTGGACTGTCGTACCCCAAAAAACAAATACTTTGGACAACAACAATGCCAAAATTCTCCGGTACAAATGGCGTCAATGGCGTAATGCCCAAAATTCCTGGTACCGATGGCAAATACCTTCTTAGCCCTCGTGATTTATGTGGATTAGAATTTATTCCTGAGCTTATAAAAGCTGGTATTACATCTCTTAAAATAGAAGGCCGTATGAAAAGCCCTGAATATGTTGCAACTGTTACACGTATTTATAGAAAATATATCAATTTAGCTTATGATAATTCTAAGCCATATATAATTGATGAAAATGATAAACAGGATTTATTGCAAGTTTTTAATAGAGGTGGATTCTCTTCAGGACATCTTTCTAATGGAAAAAATGATAACCTAATTTTTGAAAAAAGACAAAATAATATGGGAGTTTATTTAGGAAAAATTTCAAAATATAATCCTTCAAAAGGTATTATAACTTGTAACATAGAAAATAGTCTTGATTTAGGAGATTCTATTTCTTTTGAAAATGAAAATACCAAATATACTATCTCTGAACTTATGAATAAAAATGGTCAAAATATTAAAACTTCAGCTTCTAATACCATTGTTTCTTTTGGTAGGATGAAGGGTAATATAAAAGTTGGAGATGAAATTTATAAAATTAATAGTAAAGAACTATTAGAGCAAGCCAAATTAAGCTATTCTAAAGAATACATAAAAAAAGATTTAATTTGTAATCTTAAAATAAAATCAAATAAAAAAATTACTGTTGAAGTTTTGTGTCCTGATTTTAACAAGAAAATAAATTTTACATATGATTACATCCCTGAGCCTTCTCAAAATCAGCCTTTAACTCAAGAAAAAATAGTTTCTCAATTTAATAAAACACTTGATACTCCTTTTAGTTTTAAAACTTTTAACATTGATTTAGATAATAATTTGTTTTTACCTGTCTCTATTTTGAATGAAATCAGGCGTATTGCTATTGAAAAAATTGAAGAAATTATAATACAAAGCTTTAAAAGAAACTATTTTGAAAAAAATAATACCGAAAATATTAGTGCTATTAATAATACCAATATAAATAAATCAAAAACCATTAACAATACAGAAAATATAACTACTTTAAATATGAATTCAAAAATTTCATTATTATTAAATATTTTAAACAAAGATTTTGACTATAATTTATTAAACCATATTGATAAACTATATATTCCTTTAAAATATTTTGATAATAAAGAGTTCTCTGATATAATATCTACTTTATGCACAAAATTTAATGTTTGTATTTATATGCCAACAGTTTTACGAAAAAATTATTTTGAAAAAGCAAAAAAAATTATTATTAACTCTTTAAATAATTTTAATATAAAGGGTGCTGTAATATCACATGTTTCGCAAATATCTTTATTTAAAGATAAGAATATAGATTTAATTGGAAATTATACTTTAAATATTTTTAATTCACATTCTATAAGCACATTAAAAAGATTTAATATAAGCACAGCTACAATTTCACCTGAGCTTGATGAAGCCGGAATTTTAAATGTTTTAAATACTAATTTTTTACCAAAAGAATTAATTGTATATGGCAATATTCCAGTAATGACAACAAACTATTGTCTTTTAGGTAAGTCAAATAAATGTTATGAAAACTGTAAACATCTATGTTTAACAAATTCTAAATTTTATTTAAAAGACAGATTAGGCATGGAATTTAGATTTATTCCAGATAATTGTCAAACAATAACTACAATATATAATTCAAAAACTACTTCTATTCAATATAAAAACTATAATATTAATTTTGCACGAATTGATATTTTAGATGAAAATATTGATGAAATAAACAAAATACTTGATAATGTAAAAAACGATATTCGTTTTGAAGGAAAAGATTTTACAAATGGAAATTTAAAAAGAGAAATTTAAAAAGGAGGGCTCCCCCCCTCCTTAATTCGTTTTTAATTATTATGATTTGCACTAAGTTTTATTATTAAGTCCATATCATCATCTTCTGCTGCTTTATTTTTTCTAATTGCCCCACACTTTTTACATTTAAAAATAATTACATATCCCTTTTTCTTATTAATTTCTAAGCCAACTGGCTCTAAGTCTCCATGACAGGTTTCTTGCCTATCTCCTGGATTTATATCAACATGAAGTGAATGTAAACAAAATGGGCAATGATTTCTACATGAATAACCAAGTTTATGAACTTTTTTTCCACAATTACTACAAATAAATTCTTCATCAATTACTGTAAAACTTCTAGTATTCAAAATATCCTCCTCCTAAAAATTCTTTAAGTAATGAATTATTAGGTATTATATCTGATTTTATAGATTTAAAATATTTCAAAATTTCTATTAATCTTCTTGCTTCTGCATATTGTTTTTCATTTGGTTTAATTTCTTCTAATAACGGAATCGCTATATCTTTTAGAGCCGCAAGCTCATATATAAGAGAAGTATTAAATATACTATCTGCATCTTCTTGATATGGGAAAATATTTTTTTCTTCTCCTCTATTTACTTTTGGCCAAGCATCTAAAGTATGTTTTGCACTATAGCTTCTAAATTGATAATCTCTAACAATTCTTCTTATAAGCCTTGTATCAGTTGTTGATATTCTATTTAATCTATCCATATTTAATACTGTTAAGTCACTTATATAAACTTTGTATTTTTGTTTTTTTGGAATTAATGCTGTTAATTTGTCATTTAGACAATGAATTCCTTCTATAACTAAAATTTCGTCATCTGCTAAATGCATAGTTTTTCCTTTATACCTTTTGGTGCCAACAGAAAAGTCAAATTCTGGACATTGTATTACTTCTCCATTTAATAAATCTGTCAAATCTTTATTAAACAAATCTAAATCTATTGCCTCAATGTTTTCAAAGTCATATTCTCCATTTTCATCTAAAGGTGTATCTGGTCTTTCTACAAAATAATTATCAACAGATATTGTTACAGGCTTTAAACCATTTATTCTTAATTGAAGACCTAATCTTTGTGCAAATGTTGTTTTTCCAGATGAAGATGGTCCAGCAATTAATACCATTTTAATATTTTTATTTTCTGCAATTTTATCTGCTATATTTGCAATTTTTTTCTCATGAAGTGCTTCTTCAAGCATTATTAAATACTTTAAATTTCCATGTTCAATAATATTATTTAATTTATAAATTGTACTTACATCTAATATTTTATGTATGTCATTATACTCATTTAAAGCCCATAGAAGCTTTTTAGTTTCTTGATATTTTGGCAATTCAAATGGATCATTTGAGCTAGGATATCTTAGTAAAAAGCCCTTATCATATTTAACTAATTCAAAAACCTTTACAATACCAGTATTTATTGCAATGTCTTCATATATGTAATTGTAATATTCTTCACAATAATACATATTTATAGTTTTATTTTCTTCTATGTCTAACTGTAACCTACCTTTTGAAGAATCTTTTTGTTCATATAATTCTTCAGCTTCTTTTCTAGTTAAAAGTTTTTTTGTAATTGGAAGATTTTGCTCTATTATTCTTCTCATCTCTTGTTCAACATTTTTTAGCATTTCTGGAGTTTCTTCCATATTATCTAAATCACAATACATAGAATTAGAAAGTTGATAATTTACTCTAACTTTTGCTTCTGGGTAAATTCTTTCAAATGCCATTGCCATGATGTAAATAAGAGTTCTTCTATATATTTTCATTCCACCTTTTGATGCAATGTCTACAAGAGAAACAGTTCCGTCTTTAGTTATTTCATAATCTAACCTTTGATATTCATTATTAAATTTTGCACCTATAATTGGTATTTCACTTTTTTCTATTTCATCAGCTAATAGTTCTTTAATTGTAATTTTTTCTTTTGTATTAAATTCTTTGTCATTATAATTTATTTTCATTTTTTTACCTTTCCTTCTATTAATATTAATAATACTTTACTATTCAATCTTATAAATATATATTTTATCATTCCGTTTGGTGTCGCAATTTTCATATGTTCAATTATATAATAAATTATATAATTGAACAGTATCTGTCAATTGCTTCAATCGCCCTACGCTTCGCTCCGGTTTGCTGTCCATTGTTAAGGCTCTGCCTGTTACAATGGCAGTATGCCTCGGCTGAGCGCTTACGCACTCCATTCTAAAATATATATTTATAAGATTCAAAATAATTTAATTCTTGCAAAAGTATTATAACATTTTTATTAATTTTAGGTCAACTTTTTTTTGCAATATGTCATAAACTTAAATTTACCTCATATAAATTACTAAAAAGCAAGTACATATTTTTAGTACATAGGAGGTATTTTAA
The DNA here is from genome assembly GCA_946401865.1 of uncultured Clostridia bacterium. Lineage (GTDB taxonomy): Bacteria > Bacillota > Clostridia > TANB77 > CAG-508 > CAG-269. The sequence goes on along the minus strand of CAMIVO010000010.1, from coordinate 22,309 downwards.
TGGAAAATCTCGGATTATACCAAGATATAAGCAAAAGAACAGATGGAGATATTTATGTTGGAGTTGTAGGTCCTGTAAGAACTGGAAAGTCAACATTTATAAAAAAATTTATGGATTTACTTGTTATTCCAAATATTAATAATGATTACAAAAAAGAAAGAGCCAAAGATGAGCTTCCTCAAAGTAGTGCAGGGAAAACTATAATGACCACAGAACCCAAATTTGTGCCAAATGAAGCTGTAGAAATTACAATAGATAATAATTTAAAATTAAAAACAAGACTAGTTGACTGTGTTGGATATTTAGTTCCAGATAGTATTGGCTATTTAGAAGATGATAAACCAAGAATGGTAAAAACACCTTGGCAAGATGAAGAAATGCCATTTGAAAAAGCAGCTGAAATTGGTACTAAAAAAGTCATTCAGGAACATTCTACAATTGGTATTTTAATTACGACTGATGGAAGTTTTACAGAAATTGCAAGAGAAGATTATGTTTCAGCTGAAGAAAGAGTTGTTTCAGAATTAAAAGCAATAAACAAACCTTTTATAATACTTTTAAATTCTGAACACCCTGAAAACTCAGATACAATAAGTCTAGCCTCTACCCTTGCTGAAAAATATAATTCTACAGTTTTACCAATAAATTGCGCAGAGCTTGATATATCAGATATTAATAATATTTTTTCTAAAATTTTATATGAATTTCCTGTTAGCCAAGTTAACTTTTCTTTACCTAAATGGATTAATGGCTTAGATTTTAATCATCCTGTAAAACAGGAATTATTTAGCCAAATTGAAGATGCTTTTATAAATATTAATCTTTTAAAAGATACGAATAATTGCATAAACAAAATAACTCAGACAAATTTAATTACACAAACTAAAATTAATAATATTGAACTTGGAACAGGTAGAGTAAATGTTAAAATTGACTTAAAAGATGAGTTATTCTATCAAGTTTTAACACAGATGACAGGTGTTGATATTTCTAATGAAGGCGATTTATTTGCAATTATAAATAATTTAGCTTCAACCAAAAAGAAATATGATAAAATTGCTCAAGCATTAGATGAGGTCAATCGAAAAGGATATGGAATTGTAACACCTTCTATTGATGAATTAATCTTAGCAGAACCTGAAATGGTAAAACAGGGCTCTCGCTTTGGTGTAAAACTAAAAGCTACAGCTCCAAGTCTTCATATTATAAAAGCAAATATTGAAACAGAAGTCTCTCCTATTGTAGGCTCAGAGAAACAGTCTGAAGAATTAGTAAACTACCTTCTTTCAGGATTTGAAAATGATCCACAAAAAATCTGGAATTCAAACATTTTTGGAAAAAGCTTACACGAGCTTGTAAATGAAGGCTTGCAAACCAAACTTGCTAAAATGCCAGAAGAAGCTCAAATGAAGTTCCAAGAGACATTGGAGCGTATTGTAAATGAAGGTTCTGGTGGATTGATTTGCATAATACTATAGCCACACGTACCGGAGAATTTTGGCAAACATATTAAATTTTCATATATCTAATAAAAAACTCTAGAAATAGCTAGAGTTTTTATTCTATCGCAAAATTCGACAAACTTTGCAAATTTTATATATTATAATTAAATATAGGCAACTAGCCTCGAAAGGAGGTGATGAAAATGCCTAAACTTTCAAAAGATAAACAAATGAAAAAACATACTAATAAAATTCAAGAATTTTTACATAAATTATTAAAAGCTGTTAAGACAATTTTTGAAATAATATTAGTATTAAAGGCAATTATTGAATTAATTTTCAATTGATTGCAACTCAAAAAAATCTCCTGTATTAGCAGATACAGGAGATTTTTGGTGTCATAGACACCGGCAACAAAAATGCCTAAACTTCTTTCATATATATTATACAATAATTTTTAAAAATTTCAACTATTTTTAAAAATTTATCAAAAAAATCGTTCGACTTTTTTCAACTTTTTTCTTTGTGGCATAGTGATAGGAATTAAATGAGCCACACACCCCCTTGCATTTTTTGTTATAATTTTGTATAATGGTCACATAATGCATATAGGGGGTAATTTTTGATGGAAAAATTAACAATTAAAGATTTATATAAAGATTATAAAAACTATGAAAACAAGCAAGTTTCTTTAGAGGGTTGGGTTAGAACTGTTCGTGATTCTAAAACCTTTGGATTTATTGAATTAAATGATGGTTCATATTTTAAAAATACACAAATTGTTATTTCAGATAAATTAGAAAATTTTAAAGATTTAGTAAAACTTACTATAAGTTCGTCTATAAAAGTTACTGGAACTTTAGTAATTACAGAAAATTCTAAACAGCCTTTTGAAATACAAGCAACAAATATAGAAATATTTAATTTGAGTGATAGTGATTATCCTTTGCAAAAAAAGAGACATACATTTGAATATTTACGAACTGTAGCTCACCTTAGACCAAGAACAAATACTTTTAATGCAATCTTTAGAATTAGAAGTGTAGCTGCTTTTGCAATTCACGAATATTTTCAAAATAATGGATATGTATATGTCCATACTCCAATTATTACATGTGCAGACTGTGAAGGTTCAGCAGAAATGTTTAAGCTTACAACTATGGATTTAGAAAAGCCTCTACAAAAAAATGAAGATGGCACAACTGATTTTTCAAATGACTTATTTGGGAAAGAAGCTTATATTACTGGTTCTGGTCAACTTCATGGAGAAACTTTTGCAGCAAGTTTTGGAAAAATTTATACTTTTGGCCCAACACTTCGTTCAGAAAATTCTAATACAAAAACACATGCAAATGAATTTTGGATGATTGAACCTGAAATTTCATTTTGTGACTTAAATGAACTTATGGATATTGAAGAAGATTGCTTAAAATTTATTGTTCAAAAAGTATTAGAAAGATGTCCTGAAGAAATTAATTTCTGTGACCAATTTATAGAAAAGGGTCTTAAAGATAAATTAAATAACTTGCTAAATTCTTCTTTTGTAAGAATAGACCATAAAGATGTTATAGATATTCTTAAAAAAGCTGATAGAAAATGGGAATTTGAACCTGAATATGGCGAAGATTTAGCAAAAGAACATGAAAAATATATTACAGAATATTTTAATGGTCCTGTTTTTGTTAAAAACTGGCCAAAGGATATAAAATCTTATTATATGAAATTAAACCCAGATGGAAAAACCGTTGCAGCTGTTGACTTAGAAGTTCCAGGTGCTGGAGAAATTATGGGTGGCTCTCAAAGAGAAGAAAATTATGAAACTTTAGTTAAACTTATGGAAGAAAAAGGCATCAAAACCGAACCACTTTGGTGGTATTTAGACTTACGTAGATATGGTTCAAATGTACATTCTGGTTTTGGACTTGGCTTTGAAAGATTACTTATGTATTTAACTGGTATGGAAAACATTCGTGATGTAATTCCTTACCCTAGAACACCAAAAAATTGTGAATTTTAAAATTTTACTATAAAATAAAAAATGAAAAAAAGAATGATTCTCTTTTCAAAAAAAACCTAGAAATATCTAGGTTTTTTATTTTATCGCAAATTTCGACAAACTTCTTAAATTTTATGTATTATAATTAAATTTAGGCAACTAGCCTCGAAGGGAGGTGAAGAAAATGCCAACATTTCAAAAAGAGAAACAAAAGAAAAAAAGCACTAATAAAATTCAAGAATTTTTACATAAATTATTAATTGCAATTAAAACAATTTTTGAAATAATAATAGTGTTAAAGGCAATAATTGAAATCATTTTCAATTAACAGCAACCAAAAAAATCTCCTGTATGCGCAAATACAGGAGATTTTTGGTGTTTAACACCGGCAACTGAATGCCAACATTTCATTTAATATATATTATACACTAATTCAAAAAAAAATCAACTATTTTTGAATATTTTTGAAAAAAATCGTTCGACTTTTTTCGAGCTTTATTCTTCCTCCTCATCTTCTTTACTCAAATCTCTAGGTCTCATTAATGGATATAAAACGACATCACGAATATTTTGGCTATTTGTTAAGAATTGTAAAAATCTATCTATTCCTAAGCCCCATCCTGAAATTGGTGGCATTCCATATTCCATAGCTCTAATGTATTCATAATCTATGCTCATAGCTTCTTCATCACCTTGAGCTTTTAATTTACTTTGTTCAATTAATCTCTTTTCTTGCTCTCTTGCGTCTACAAGCTCTGAATAACCATTTATAATTTCTTGTCCATTTACTACTAATTGGAATCTGTCTGTAAGATTTGGATTTTCATCATTGCTTCTTGCTAGTGGTGATAAATCTATAGGGTGTTTAATTAAATATGTTGGTTCTATTATAGCTGGTCTACTTACCTTTTTATAAAGTTGGTCTATTAAGTTTCCTCTTCCCAATTCTTCTAAATTATCAGCTTCTAACTTAATATTTTGATTTTTAATTTCTGCAAGTAAACTTTCTGCTGTTTCAAATTTGTCTATATCAATTCCACAATCTTTTAAAATAAGTTCTCTAAATGATACTATTTTCCATTCTCCTCCAAAGTTAATTTTCTTATCTCCTATTTGTACATTTAAATCACCATCATATAAATTACTTAAGATATAGATTATCATTTCTCTTAAGAATTTCATGTTGTCTTCATAATTCCAATATGCACTATAGCCTTCAACCATTGTGAAATCTTGTAAGTGGTTTGCATCCATTCCTTCATTTCTAAAGTCCCTAGCAACTTCGTAGACATTATTAAATCCACCAATTATTAATTTTTTAAGAGTTAATTCTGGCGAAATTCTTAAATATACTTCTTGGTCTAATGCATTATGGTGAGCTGTAAATGGTTTTGCAGTTGCACCTGATGCTGTATTTTGAAGTGCTGGTGTTTCTACCTCTATAAATCCATGGTCATCTAGGAAGTTTCTTAAAAGTCTTACAAATTTAGATCTTAATAAAAATTTCTTTTTTGTTTCTTCATTCATTATTAAGTCTAAGTGACGTTCTCTGTATATTGCCTCTACATTTGTTAAACCATGATATTTTTCAGGAAGTGGACGAAGTGCTTTTCCTAAGAACATATATGAGTATACTTGAACACTTTTTTCTCCAGATGAAGTTGTAAATATTTCTCCACTTACACCTATAAAGTCACCAATATCTAATATTTCATGGAATTTTTTATATTCTTCTTCACCTAAGTCATCTCTTTTAATTACAAGTTGAATATGTCCTGTAATATCAGATAAATCTAAAAATGAGATTTTTCCCATTTTTCTTTTTGACATAACTCTACCTGCTAGAGATACATTTTTTGTACCATCTTCTAACTTTCTTGCATCCCCTATTTCATGAGTAGTTTCATATCTTTCAGGATGTGGATGTATTCCATAATTTTCTATTTTTTGTAATTTTTCATTTCTTGCTGCCATAAGCTCTTTTACATTTGCCATAATGTTTTCCTCCTCAATTATTTGCTTAATTTTACTATATTTTTCGCGTTTTGTCAATTCAATTTGTCCTATTTGGTGACAGGGGCTTATTTGGTGACGGGGATTAAATGAGATATTTGGGATTATGGTCTATTCTGGGACACAAATCAATAAAATATCTCATTTAATCCCCGTCACCAAATAAGTCCCCGTCACCAAATAACCCGTCACCCAATTAGACAAACTCCTCCCAAACAAGGTTTGCTAAATCTATGCCTTTGTTGCTAAGCTTTATATTATCATTATCTACTATTATTAAACCTTCATCTACTAATTTATTTAATTCTTTTCTAAATAAAAACAATGGATTTTCTCCAAATTTATTCTTAAATTTTTGTATAGAAACACCATCTATTTTTCTTAATCCTAATAACATATATTCTTGTTTTTTAGAATATTCTTCTTGAACTTCTTGTATTCTTTGGTTTTTATCAAAGTGGTTTTTACTGCAATTTTCTATATATTTTTTTAAATCTGTAGTATTTGAAAACCTTGTATTTTTTAAATATGAATGTGCAGCAAGTCCAAATCCTATATATTCTTCTTGATTCCAGCAATCTAAATTGTGCTTAGATTCATAACCTTTTTTTGAAAAATTTGATATTTCATAATGTTTATAACCATTTAATTCTAAATAGTTTTTAACATACCAATACATATTTCTTTCAAGTTCTTCATCTGGTAATTTCAATTCATTATTATCAATTAACTTAGCTATTTTTGTATTTTCTTCCACAATTAAAGAATATACAGAAATATGCTTAGGTTCTAAATTGATTATAATTTCTAATGATTGTTTAATATTCTCAATTGTTTGATTTGGAAGACCTATCATTAAATCTACATTTATATTATCAAAACCCACTTGCTGTGCCATTTTATATGTGTTTAAAAATTCTTCAAATGTGTGAATTCTACCAATTTGCTTAAGTAATCTATTTTGTGTTGATTGAAGTCCAATGCTAAGCCTATTTATTCCTATTTCTTTATAAAGCTTTAATTTTTCAAAATTAACAGTTCCCGGATTAACTTCAATTGTGATTTCTTTTGCTTTATTTTTTGGAACTTCTTCTAATATTTCTTTAATAAAATTTTCATCAACAAAAGAAGGGGTTCCTCCACCTATATAAATTGTTGATACTTCATATTCATTTTTAGAAAAGAATTGGTTTATTTCATTTTTTAATTGTTTTATATATTCTTTTTGCAATGATTTTTGATTTGCAAAAGATACAAAATCACAATAATAACACTTTTGCTTGCAAAAAGGTATATGAATATATACTCCTATTTTTTTCATACTATTTATTCCCCGTCACCAAATAGCATACTATTTATTCCCCGTCACCAAATAGGACATTATTCTTTTTAGTCTATAATTTACACCTGATTTCCCAATTGGATTTGAAAGTTTTTTTCCAAGTTCTACCAAAGATGCATCTGGAAATTCTAGTCTTAATTCTGCTATCTCTTTTAAATTTTCATCAAGTTTTTCAAATTGACCAGTTTGTTTTAATTTTTTTATTGCATTAATTTGCTCTATTGATGCATTTAAAACTTTATTTAAGTTAGCACTTTCACAATTAACTAATCTATTTACCTTATTATTCATATGTCTTTGAACACGTATTTGTTCATATTTTAATACTGCTTTATTTGCTCCAATAAATGCAAGAAACTTAGATATCTCTTCTCCCTCTTTTGTATAAATTGTTTTATTATTATATTTGAAATTAATATCAAATTTTTTTAATAATTCTACAATTTTTATAATATCTTCTTCTTTTTTTATTCCACATTCTAAATGGTATTTTTTTTCAGGATTATTGATTGAACCTGCTCCCATAAATAATCCTCTTATAAATGGTCTTACACTTTCAATTTTTGCCGAATTAAAATCAAACATTTCTAAATTCTCTATTTTCTTTTTATTAATATCAATAAAAAAAGTCTTACCACTTACATCAATTTTAAAATCCTCTATATTAACATTTCTTATCAATTTTGCAAATCTGTCTATATTATAGTCGTTTTCAGTTGAAAATCTTATATAATTTTTTTCAATTGAAATATTACTACTTATTAAATATCCCAAGATTTCCATTTTTACGTCTTGCTTATTTGCTAAATTTGATAATTTACTTAGTTCTTCTTTTACTTCTTGTGAAAAAGACATATCTAAATTTCTCCTTTTTTCATTGGGGACTGTCCCGAATGCAAAATTTTTCATTTGGGCTTGTCCAGTTTAGGTAATAGGGCTGTCTCCAAATGAAAATATTCCTGCTTTTATTTTTATACCTTGCTCTGAAAACATTTTCTCATGCTCTGTTTCTATGTTCTCCCAAAAGTCTACTTCACTATGCAAGTCTTCTGTTTTCTTTATTGTTTTAAAGCCTTCTTGTTTAAAATACTCCATACTTTCATAAAAAAGATTATCATCATCTGTTTTGAAATAAATACAGCCTCCTGGCTTTAAAAATTCTTTATATTTTTCTAATTGCTTTATATGGGTTAATCTCTTTTTATGATGTTTTCCACGTGGCCAAGGATTACAAAAATTTATATATATTCTCTCTATTTGATCATTTTCTGAAAATATTAAATTAATTCTTTCTATGTCAAATCTAGTAAGATATATATTATTTGTTTCTATATTTTTTTCCTTATATATTTGTTCAACATTTCTTTTAGCTAAACCAAGCATTGCATCTACTAAATCTATTGCTATAAAATTTATTTCTTGATGTCTACTTGCCATTTCTGCAATAAAGTTTCCTTTTCCACATCCTAATTCTAAATAAAGAGGCAAAGAAGGATTTTTAAAGCTTTCCTTCCATTTGCCTCTTTTATTTTCAGGATTATCTACATAAAAAGGACTTGCTTCAAGCTCTGGTCTTGCCCATTTTTTGTATCTAATTCGCATAGTTTTCTCCGTTTCGTTACATTAAATATATCCGCTCATCTTGCTAAAATTTTTGTTTTTATGTTTCTTCGCTCTCGCTACAAAAAAACAAACTTTTATGTGAGCTTCTCTACAGTTTTAGTCTTCTATATCAAATGCCTATTCTTCAGTTGTATCAGCTTTCTTTTCTTCTACTGGAGCTTCTTCTGTTTTTGTTTCTTTAGCAGTTGTAGCTTCTTCTGCATTTTCAACAACTTCAGCTGCTGGAGTTTCTTCTACTGGAGCAACTTCTTCTACTTCTCCTTCAACTGGTACTTCTATTTCTTCACCTTTTACTGTTATTTCTTTATTTTCAATTCTAGCACCAAGTTGTTCTTTAGTTTTAGCAGCTTTTCCTATTCTGTCTCTTAAATAGAATAATTTAGCTCTTCTTGCCTTACCTACTCTAACTAATTCAACTTTTTCAACAAGTGGTGAATGAATTAAAAATGTTTTTTCAACACCAACACCATAAGAGATTTTTCTTACAGTAAATGTTTTATTAACTCCTGCACCTTGTACTTTGATGATAATTCCTTCAAATACTTGGATTCTTTCTTTATTTCCTTCTTTAATTCTTGCATGAACTTTAACTGTATTTCCTACTTTTAAATATGGAATTTTAGCTTTTAATTGTTCATGTTCAATAGATTTTATAATATCCATTTTTTTTACTTTCCTTTCTTTCTTGAGGGCTTTTTTTCCCCCTATAAATTTCTATTGTCGCTAAGTTAAACTTAGTCAATAGATTGTTTTAAAATATCTAATTTTCATAATTAATTAAATCTGGTCTTTTCAATTTTGTAATTTCTATGGATTTTTCTGTTCTCCATTTATCAATTTCCTTGTGGTTCCCGAGAAAGTAGTACTTCTGGAACTTTTATTCCTTCAAAAACCTCAGGTCTTGTATATTGTGGGTATTCTAAAATTCCATTTGAAAATGATTCTTCTTGAATTGACTCTTTTGATAGCACTCCCTCTTTATATCTTGAAACACTATCTATAAGTACCATTGCTGGTAATTCGCCACCTGTAAGAACATAATCTCCAATTGAAATTTCTTCATCTACAATTTTATCGATAACCCTTTGGTCTATTCCCTCATAATGTCCACAAAGTAATATTAAGTGCTCTTCATTTGATAATTCTACAACTTTTGATTGGTTTAATTTTTTTCCTTGTGGTGACATATATATTAGTTTTGCATTTTTCGAATCAATTGATTTAAATGCATCATAAACAACATCTGCTTTCATAACCATTCCAGCACCACCACCATAAGGTGTATCATCTACTTTTTTGTGTTTATCTTTTGAAAAATCTCTAATATTTATTAAATTTATTTCTATTAGATTTTTTTCCTTTGCTCTTCCTATAATGCTTTGATTTAAAATCTGAAACATTTCTGGAAAAAGAGTAAGCACATCAAATTTCATTTATATTAACCCCTCTATTATATGAACTATTATTTTTCCTTCTTCTAAATTAATTTGTTTAACTACATCATCAATATATGGAAGCAAAAATTGTTTTCCTAGTTCATTTTTTACAACATATATGTCAGAGCTACCAGAATTATAAATATCATCTAGAATTCCTAATTTTTCACCAGTATCTAGATAAACATCTAAACCTAGTAAATCGGCTATAAAATATTGACCTTCTTCTAAAGGAATTGCATCTGCCCTATCTATCTCTATATAAGAGTTTCTAAGTTTTTCTGCATCTTCTATTTTATCTATTCCCTTAAATTTAATAAGAACCATATTTTTTTGATATTTTACATCTTCTATTTGTAACTCTTTTTCTTCTTTTTTTGATTTAATATGTACTTTTTTTAAATTATCAAATCTATAAATATCATCTACATAAGGATAAACTTTAACAAATCCATTAATTCCAAATGTATTAACAATTTGACCAACTTCTAATCTTTCTTTCATAGATTTTTCCTTTTAATTTAAATTTAGTCTATAAATTCTACATTTACTTTTTTGTGTTCTCTAGCAGCTACAGCTTTCATAACTGTTCTAATAGATTTGGCTGTTTTTCCTTGTTTACCTATTACCTTACCCATATCACCTTCAGCAACTTTAACCTCTAGTAATACAGAAGAAGGCTCATCTGTTTGTTTAATTTCAACAGCTTCTGAATTATCTACTAAATTTTCAATTATTGTTTGTAAAATTTCTTTCATTGCTTTTACCTCTCAATTATTTTGCATTTTCAACAAGATTTTTTACTGTATCTGTTGGTTTTGCACCATTTTTTACCCATTTTTCAAATTTTTCTTTGTCTAATTTGATTGTAGATGGTTCTGTCATTGGGTCATATGTACCAATTTGTTCAATTATTTTTCCATCTCTTGGGCTTCTAGAATCAGCTACTACTATATGATAGAATGGAGCTTTCTTCTTTCCTTCTCTTTGTAATCTTATTTTTACCATGTTTTTCACCTCCTAAAGTTTTTAATATATATAAATTTAAAAAATTAATAACTAAATTGAAATCTTAAATTGTTAAATTATAGTTATATTTAACAACATAGTTTTCTACATAAAATTCTTAAAATCTTTTATTTGATCAAGATTTAGGCCTTTCATTATGTTTTTCATACCTTTTTTTGATTTCATTTGCTTCATCATTTTTTGTGTCATTTCAAAGCTTTCCATAAATTTGTTTATATCGTGTACCTCAGTTCCACTTCCTTTAGCAATACGTTTTCTACGACTAGCATTTAGTAAAGAAGGATCTTTTCTTTCTTTTGATGTCATAGATGTAATTATTGCTTCTATTCTAACAAACTCTTTATCATCTACCTTAATATCCTTTAATTTGTTTGCTCCTGGAAGCATTTTTAAAATTGATGATAGAGAACCCATCTTTTTTATTTGTCTTAATTGTGCTAAATAGTCATCTAAATCAAATTTATTTTTTTGAAGTTGTTTTTCTAATTTTTCAGCTTCTTCCAAGTCTAATGCTTGTTCAGCTTTTTCGACAATTGAAAGAACATCTCCCATACCTAAAATTCTTGATGCCATTCTATCTGGATGAAATTCTTCCAAATCACTTAGCTTTTCTCCAACACCTGCAAATTTTATTGGTTTTCCTGTAACTTTTTTTACTGAAAGTGCAGCACCACCACGAGTATCTCCATCTAGTTTTGTAAGAACTACTCCATCTATTCCGACTGTTTCATTGAAACTTTGTGCAACATTAACAGCTTCTTGTCCTGTCATACTATCTACAACTAGTAATATTTCTTGAGGTCTAACTGCCTTTTTTATATTTACAAGTTCTTGCATAAGTGTTTCATCTATTTGAAGTCTACCAGCTGTATCTATTATAACAACATCATTTAATTTTGAGATTGCAGTATTTATAGCTCTTCTTGCAATTGAAACAGCATCTTGAACTCCTTCTTCACTATAAACAGGTATATTTAATTGACTTCCTACAACTTGAAGTTGTTTTATAGCTGCAGGTCTATAAACATCACATGCAACCATAAGTGGTTTTTTACCTTGTTTTCTTAGATAATTACTAAGTTTTCCAGCTAAGGTTGTTTTACCAGCACCCTGAAGTCCAACAAGCATTATTATTGTTGGTGGATTTGAAGATATATTTATTTTACTATCTGTTCCTCCCAGTAATTCTGTAAGCTCATCTCTAACTATTTTAACAACTTGTTCTCCTGGTTTTAAAGATTTCATTACATCTTGGCCAAGAGCTTTTTCTTGTACATTTGATATAAATTCTTTAACAATTTTATAGTTAACATCTGCTTCTAGTAATGCAAGTTTTACTTCCCTTAACATGTCTTTCATGTTACTTTCTGTAATTCTTGCTTCCCCTTTTATCTTTTTTGTTATTTCTTGAAGTCTTGATGATAAACCCTCAAATGCCATAGTACACCTCCGAAAAAATTAGTAATCTAAATTTTCTTGAATTTTTTTAAAGTATTTTTGTTTTTCCACTTCGTTATAAGAAGCTTGTATTTTTTCTAAAAGTTTTTTTATGTTATTTTCTTTTTCCATAAATCTTAGTTTTTGTTCATATTCATATAATTTATTTTTAGATTTTACTAAAATTGTTCTTACAGCTTGTCTTGTAATATTTTCGTTATCTCCAATTTCAGAAAGTGAATAGTCTTGATTGTAATATAAATCCATATAATTTTTTTGAGTTTCTGTAAGTAAATTTCCATATAAATTTAACAATATACTAATTTCTATTTTTTCTTCCAATTTAATTCACTTCTTTCAAAAAAAAATAAACTATATCTGTAATACGGATATAGTTTACACCTTTTTGATTCATTTGTCAAGTATTTATCAAATTTTTTTATTAAAAATAATCATTCTTAGTTAAAATTTAATTTTTAGACAATTCTATTGGATTATCTTTTACTTGTTCATTTTTCTCTTGCTTTTTAAAATTTGTATATCCCATATTTGTAGTTATATTTGATGTGTTTTCCAAATGCTCTTTAGCTAAATTGTCCATTTGTGATAAATGTTTTTCTTTTTCTTCTAGGTTGAATGGAATTGATATTTTAGTTAAAATTGGAATAAATAGTGGCTCATTTTTTATTTTTTCTGCTATTTTTTTACTATCTAATTCTATTGCTATGTTGGCATATTTTATAGCAATTTCTTTTTCTCTTTTCATTAGTTTTATTTTAGCAAGTTCATAATAACTATCTGCTGATAATTCTTCATCCTCAAGTGTTTGCTCAAAATATTGTTCAGCTAATTCCAAATCTTTATATAATAATGCAATTTGAGCTAAATTATATTTAGCATTATATTTTAAACTATTTAGTTCAGCTGCTTTTTCATAATAGTCTTTTGCACTTTTAAAATCATTAAGCATTGTATAAACTATGCCTAACTCATAGTTTAAGTCAAAACTTAAAGGATTATATTTTGTTGCATCTATTAAAATTGATAAAGCTTCTTTGTAATTCTGTTTTTCAATTAAAAGATCTCCTAATGTTATACTTGCATCAAAATAATCAGGCTTTTTTTCCAAAAGACTTGTAAGCATTTCAATTGCTTCATCTTTTTTTTCTAATTCACTTAACAGAGTAGCAACTTTATAATATGAATTATAGTCTTTTTTATTTATGTCTATACATATAACATATTCATCTATTGCTTTTCTTAAACCACCTTCAAGTTCATATATTTCTGCTAACATTTTATGTGCATTATAATTATTTTGATTTTTTTCTATTATGCTTAATAATATATTTTTTGCTTTTTTGTTATTTCCTAAGGCTAAATAGATTTTTGAAACTGTTAATTTTAGAATATTTATTATATTTATATTTTTATATTTTAAAATATAAATTGATATAGGTAATATAATTGAAAAAATATATATAATTGTTTTTATAAATATGTTTAATTTCAAAGAAAATATAAGTCCAATTGCATCTATTACTATTCCAAGAGCTTGTAGTACTAAAAAAACTAAGTATCCTGTTTCATTTTCTCGAATCATTTGATAAAATATTGCACCAAATAAGCAAACAGATACTACAATAAAAAATAATTGTTCTATCATAAAAAATCTCCATTATAAATTATGTCTATATTCTTTTGTATTTATATGAATATTATACACTTAAAGTCGAATTTTGTAAATACATCCTTTCATATAATAAAAGAATATCAAACTTGATATTCTTTACTTTTATTTATTAAAATTGGTTTTCTCCTCTTCCTTCAGGAAGTGCATTACTTGGTAATTCTATTCTTATTCTAATTCTGAATACATATGTTGCAGCTCTTACTAATTTGCTATTTTTAATTTTTTGCCATAATGATGTTTTTGTTTTGAAAGTAGTTGCTTCTTTGTATTCTTCAATTTCTTGACTGACTTCTTCAGCTGGTATATCTTCTTTTATTGTTTGAACATTTACATTTTCGTTTGTCTTAACTTCTTCAACATTTTGTACTGCTTTATCTTTTACTTCTGAAGCTTTTTCTTCTGGCGTTGGAATTAATTTAAGTGCATCTGAAATTTCTATTCCAATAAAGCTTAACGCTTTTGAACTGTCTTCTAGTCTTTCCATATCAATTTCTATATGTAAATTAGATTCAAGATTATTGACTCTTGCATTTAAAATTTTCATAGCTTCTTGATATCTTTGAGAAGTTTTACCTTTACATCTACCAACTACACCTAGGTTTTCTATAACATCTTCTGGAAATTTTGAAGCTGCTTCTTGGACTTTTTCCTTCCATCCCTCTTGCTTATTATTTACGGAATTAATAAGTTCAGTTAGTTCTCCAGCTAATACTATATTTCCTTCTCTTTGTTTTATTAAATGTTCCACTTTTTTTGTGTTATCTTCAAATTGTTTTATAGATGTTTCTACTAACTCATAAGCTGCTTGATAAACACTATTTGGAAAATTTTTCTTTTTAGGATATTCTGTTATATATGATTTTATTGACTCTATTAAGTCTTTAAAATATGTATCTTCTTCTAATTGTATAATTTGTTTTTTATTATTTGGATTAATTAATTTTTGAACTTTATCAATATTTGATATTATTTTTTCTTCTGTTATAACCATTTTCATATTTACTATGCCAGATCTAGACATTGTAAACTTCCCTCCTTTGTTAATACTAAAAATGAATTTGATTTTTACATAAATCATTTTTATTATACACCAAGCTACAAAAAACTACAAGAAAATTCGACTAACTTTTTCTTTACATTTTTGTTACATAAATATTACAAAAATATTACAATATTTGTTTTTTTAGGTCTTAAAACTCTTTCTTTTACAATTTCCGTAAGTTTTTTCGTTTTTTATTATATATGTTTTATTTTATTTTTGCAAGTATAAAATAAAAATTATTTAAAATTTTGACTTTTCTTTTTTTTTATGATATTATTATTTTATTAAAAAATCCAATGAAAAAATAAGGAGGATTAAAATGTTAAAATTTTCAAAAATACTTTTAATTTCACTTTTTACAATAGTATTATCTTTTTCGCTTAGTTATGGAATTGATTTAAACTTAACAGCAAATTCAAATACTACACAAACAAATACTGTACAATCAAATACTACACAACATAATACATCACAAGCAAATTCTACACAACCTAATACATCACAAGCAAATTCTACACAACCTAATACTACACAGGCTAATACAGTAAGTACTTCAAGCACAAATACGCCAACCAATTCAAGTACAAGTACTACTCAGACTAGTGCCTCTATAGATTCTTCATCAAATAGAGCTAGTTCTACTATAACAGGAGTGCAAAATGTTCAATCTTCGGAAAGTTCAATATTTTCAAACGTTTTGAATATTTCTTTAATTGTTATAGGTGTTTTATTAATATTTTTTGCAATTGCAATTTTAATTAGATTAGGAAAAACAAATTAAAAATAAAACTGGAAGTATGAGCTTATGATTCATTCTTCCTTTTTTATATTCTTTAAAAAATTGACTTTTTATTATATTCAAATAGGAAGATTTTGTAACTTTTATAATTTTTACAAAAATTTTAGTTTATTAAAATTTTTTTGAAATTTTTTCATAGTATATTTTGTTCAAAAAAAATAATAATATTAGTAAGTTTATATTTTAAACTAATTTTTTAGGATTTTATATACCTAAAAGGAAAGGAACAAAATAAAATGAAGAAAAAATTTCTATTTGCTGTACTATTATCAGTTTTATTCATTTTTTGTATGACCTATACTTTAGCAACAGACTCTAATATGATGCAAGATGCTACAAATTCTATCAGAGATATGGCCGGAAGCGCTGAAAATGCTATGGAAGATGCTGCAGGAGCCGTTTCAAATACATCTAAAAATGTAACTGGAGATATGCAAGAAGGTCTAAATAACATGCTAGATAATAATCAAAATAATTCTGATAATAACAATAATAACAACAATGGTGATGACCCAAATACTACAACTGGTGCGTCAACAGACAATAGTGGAGATAATGGAACTTATAGCAATAATAATATTCCAGGTAACTACACTGCTGAAAGAACAGCTACTTCAACTGATGGTACTTTAGCTGGCATGAATTCTACAACTTGGATTTGGCTTATAATGGCTGTACTTGCAATTGCAATTATTGCACTTGTTTACTATTATTCCGCTGGTTTAGCTACCAATAATAGAAATAATTATCATGATGATAATTAGTAGTTAATTTGAAGGCATAAAGTTTATTGCTTCATGCCTTTCAAATATCATATCTTGCATCAAAAGAGGCGTATATTATGATTTTAAAATACATAGTAACCAAAAATAATGAAACAATTAATCAAATTTTAAAAAGTAAATTACATATTTCTTCTAGGTTATTATATAAACTAATTAATAAAAAGGTTATTTATCTAAATAACCAAATTTGTGATACAAGAAATATTGCAAATAAAGGTAATCTTCTATCTGTAGACTTATCTTATGATGAAGATAATTCAAATGTTGTAGCAACTAAAATGAATTTAAATATTGTTTTTGAAGATGATGCAATTCTTGTTTTAAATAAACCTGCAGGTATTTCTACACATCCTTCTATACTTCATTTTGAAGATTCACTTTCAAATGGAGTTAAATATTATTTTGATTGTATTGGATTACATAAAAAAATCAGACCTGTAAATAGGCTTGATTTAAATACTTCTGGACTTATTATTTTTGCTAAAAATGAATATATTCAAGAATGTTTAATTAAACAAATGGAGAATAATTCTTTTAAAAAAGAATATCACGCAGTAATAATTGGTCATTTAGAAAATAAAAAAGGTACAATAGATAAACCTATTGCACGAAAACAAAATAGTATAATTGAAAGATGTATAGACGAAAATGGAAAAAAAGCTGTTACACATTATGAGGTTGTAAAGGAATTTGATAATTGCTCTTTAGTTAAATGTACTTTGGAAACAGGTAGAACTCACCAAATAAGAGTACATTTTGCTTCTATTGGTCATCCACTACTTGGAGACAGCCTATATGGAGAAAAGTCTGATTTAATTGATGGTCAAGCTCTAAGTTGTACTAAACTTTCTTTTATACATCCGGTTAGTAATAAAAAAATAGTATTTGAGGCAGAAAAAAGCTTTGTATTAAACTAATTACAAAGCTTTTTTGAATTATGCTTTTTGGAGGTGTCCCTGAAATCATGATTGTTTCTCCTTCTGACCTCGATTTCTTTTTTTATACTCTGAAATATGGTTTCTTCGTCCATTCCATATTTCTTTTCTAGTTCATCTACACTTCCATGCTCTACAAATACATCTGGATAGCCAAAATTTCTAATTAGTACATCTTTTAGGTGCTTTTTAGCAATTAATTCATTTATAGAAGTTGCAAGACCACCAACTAATGTATTATCTTCTATTGTAACAACAAACTTTGTATTTTGTATAGCATGAACATAGCCATAATTATCTATTGGCTTTAAGAATCTTGCATTAATAACATTTGCATATATTCCTTCTTTTTTTAATTTATAAAAAATATTCATTGCCTTACTTACTTGATTTCCTATTGCTATAATTGTAACATCATTTCCTTTTGTAAGATTTTCGTATTTTTTATTTATTATATGTGAATGTGTATTAAATCTTTGTTTTGATTCTCCACCTCTAGGATATCTTATTACAACTGGTGCTTTTAGTTTTATTGCAAATTCCATCATCATTTTAAGTTCTATAAAATCTTTTGGAGCCATAATTGTTATGTTTGGTATTAATTTAAAAAATGACAAATCAAAAATACCTTGATGTGTTTCACCATCTTGGCCAACAATACCTGCACGATCTACACACATTATTACAGGTAAATTTTGCATACAAATATCATGAATTATTTGATCATATGCTCTTTGATAAAATGATGAATATATTGGAACAAATGGTATCATTCCTTCTTTTGCAAGTCCTGCAGCAAATGTTAATGCATGTTGCTCTGCAATTCCAACATCAAAAAATCTATCTGGAAACTTTTGAGCAAATTCCTTAAGTCCTGTTCCATCTTTCATAGATGCTGTTATTGCAACAATTTTATTATTTTTAGTTGCTAAATTTATAAGTTTTTCTCCAAAAACCGCAGAATAATCTTTTTGTTTTTGTTTTTTAGGTTTTCCTGTTTCTAGATCAAATGCTGAAGTTGCATGAAATTTATCTGGATTATTTTCAGCAATTTCATATCCTTTGCCCTTTTTAGTTAAAACATGAATTAATACTGGCTCATTTAATTGTTTTGCTTTTTTTAGGATTAGCTCTATGTCTTCGATATCATGTCCATTAATTGGTCCTAAATATTTAAAACCTATATCTTCAAAAAACATTTTTGGAATTATAAGTTGCTTTATTCCTTGTTTTAATCTTCTTATTGTCTTTACTAAAAAGTTACCTATTAAAGGAATTTTTTCTAACACATTTCTGACTTTCTTATTTGACATTGTATAACATTTTTGAGCTCTTAGTTTGCTTAAAAACATATTTATTCCGCCAATATTTTTAGATATACTCATTTCGTTGTCATTTAAAATAACTATAACATTAGTTTTAGAACTTCCTATGTGGTTTAAAGCTTCTAATGCCATTCCACCAGTTAAAGCTCCATCACCTATTACAGCAATTACAGAATGATTTTCTTTTTTTAAGTCTCTTGCCTTTGCCATTCCCATAGCAGCAGAAACTGATGTACTACTATGACCTGTATTAAAACAATCTGTTTCTGATTCATTTGTTTTTGGAAAGCCAGCAATTCCACCATATTTTCTAATATTTTTTAATTCTTCTTTTCTTCCATTTAAAATTTTATGAGTATAGCTTTGATGCCCTACATCCCAGATAATTTTATCAATTTTAGTATCAAATACACTTTCTAAGGCTAATGTTAATTCCACCACTCCTAAATTAGAAGCTAAATGTCCTCCATTTTCTGATACTATTTTTAATATATATTCTCTTATATCTTTTGCTAATTCTTCTTTTTCTCTTATGGTAAGTTTTTTTAAATCTTCTGTAGAATTAATTTTTTCTAGCATTTTTCTCACCCTTTTTATAAATTTTATTATATGTTGGTTACTATAATATAATATTTTTATGTAAAATGCAAGTATAATTTAATCTTATTAATCATTTATTAACTCGCCATTTTTTTACATCTTAATTCTCTAGCATAATTTAAAGTAATTTCATTAACCTCTCCAGAAGATATTCTAGCAATCTCACGTATTATTTCGTTTTCTTCTAATTTTTTAATTATTGTTATTGTTCTTTCATTTTCTATTTGTTTATTAATAAAATAATTATAATCTGCAATAGCTGCAATTGCAGGCAAGTGAGATATGCAAAGCACTTGATGACTTTGTGAAATTTTAGACAATTTTTCTGCAACTTTATTTGCAGCTTTTCCGCTTATTCCTGTATCTATTTCGTCAAATATTAAAACAGGGATACTGTCTGAACCTGCAAGTACTGTTTTTATTGCAAGCATTATTCTAGACATTTCACCACCTGAAGCTATTTTTATTAATTCTTTTTCATCTTCTCCAATATTTGTAGAAATAAAAAATTCAACCCTATCTTTTCCGCTCTCTAAGAAATCTTCTATTAAATTTACATGAATATTTATTTTTGCATTTTTCATTTCTAAATCTTGTAAATTTTCATTTATTTTATTAGAGAGTTTTTTTGCCTCTATTTCTCTTAAATTATGAATTTTCATACCAATTTCGTTAAGTTTATCTATTAATTCTTGTTGTTTTACTTTTAAGTTATTTGTATATTCTTCCATATTTTCTATTCTATATATTTCTTCTTTAACCTCATTTTTATAGTCTAAAATTTCTTGAATAGAATTTCCATATTTTCTTTTTAAATCATAAATTAAGTCTAGTCTTTCTTCTATTTGCTTTTGTTCATTTTCATCAAAATATATATCGTCTTTATAATTTGATATATCTCTAGATATTTCTTGCATCTCATAATACACACTTTTTAGGCTATTTGTGCATTCTTGATATTTTTGATCAATATTTTCAATTTTTTCTATTTGTCTTATAGCATTACTAATTAAATCTATTGCATTTTCTCCAATTGATGTATCCACTTCATTTAAAGTATTGGCAATTTTTTCTGAATTAATAATTAATTTTTGTTTACTTTCTAGTTCTTCATCTTCTTTATTTTTTAAATTTGCAACTTCAATTTCATTAAACTGATATTTAAGTAAATCTACTTTTCTTTGCCTTTCTTTATCATCTCCATAATTTTCTTTTAACTCTTTTTTTACTTGAAGGTAATTTGTATAATATTTTTTATATTCCTCTTTTAATTCTTTTATTTTTCCACCAATATAACCATCTAAATATTTAAGATGTTCCTTATTATCTAATAAATTTTGACTATCATTTTGTCCATGAATTTCTATTAATTTTTTCATAAAGTCTTTCAACTCATTTACAGTTACCATTCTACCATTTATTTTACACATATTTCTTCCATTTGAATTTATTTCTCTTGAGGCAATAATGTTTCCATCTAAAGAATTTTCATTTTCAGGCTCATAAAGGCATATTTCAACATAAGACTGGTTTTCTCCCTTTCTTATCATTTCTTTTGAAAATCTATCTCCACAAATAATATTTAGAGCATTTATTATTAAACTTTTTCCAGCACCAGTTTCTCCTGTTAAAACATTAAGCCCTTCGTTAAAATTTATTTCTATATCTTCTATAATTCCAATATTTTTTATGTGTAAATTAGTTATCATAATTATCTTCCTTTCTATCTTTGTGTCACTCGAAAAAGTGTTTTGAGAATTTATGTTTGTATTATACCGCATAAAAAAAATTTGTCAAGTACTTTTTGACAAATTTTTATATTTCTCTTGCTTTTATAATTATTCTCTTTTTAGCTCCTTTAGTACATGTAATTAAAGTTACTTCTCTTTTTCCGTCATTATTTTGATCTATTGAAGATGTATCTTCTGGATAAACAGTGTATTTATCATAAATTTTATATGTTAATCTATTTTTATCCATATCTTCTAATTCAAATGTATCTCCCTTTTGAAGTCTGTCTAGTTCACTAAATAACTTAGATCTTTCAATTTTATAATTATGACCTGTTATACTTACATTTCCAGGTTTATTTATATCAGGTCCCCAAAATTTTGTTATACCTAAATTTAATGATGTATCTGTTGTTTTTTCTAAAATAACATCTTCTAATTCTATTTTACTTATTATTATTTTTCCTATTACCTTATAATTCCCTATACTCTTAATTTCATTATCATTTATAGCCTCTTTAGTATTTTCTGTTTCTTCATTTTCTTTTTGATTAATTGAATCAGTTTTTTCTATGTTTTTACTACTTGTTTCAACTTCATTTTCTAAATTAAGATTATTTTGTATTCTATAACTTTTAAAAATATAAAACATTAAAACAACCGAACTTGCTACTATTAAACATATACCGATTATTATAGATATCTTAGATTTATCTTTTTTTTCATGCTTTCTAACCATAATTACTGCCTTTCTTTTTTATAATCTAGCTATATAACATAAAACAAGTAAACTTTTATATTTACTTGTTCTATGCCGTATTCAATTTATTATTTTTATCTTTTAAATTATTTTACCAATTTTATTCCTAAAGCTAACATTATAATTCCTGCAACTAATACAAAAGCGCTATATTCAATTCCAGTTTTTGGTAATTTTGTAGGTTTATTTGTTGATTCTTCTTTCTTTTCTTCTGTTTTTTGTTCTTCTGCTTTTGGTTCTTCTGCTTTTGGCTCTTCTGTTTTTGGTTCTTCTGTTTTTGGTTCTTCTGTTTTTGGTTCTTCTGTTTTTGGTTCTTCTGTTT
>CAMIVO010000009.1 GCA_946401865.1 uncultured Clostridia bacterium | reverse complement strand
CATATGTTTAATAAAAAAGAAAATTAAGTTACTATTCGCTAAATTACAATTTATATAAATGAATCGAGTCGAGAAATCGGCTCTTTTTTGTTGTTAAAAATAAAGAAAAGGAGGAATTTTTTAATGGAAAATAAAGAAGAATTAAAACAAAAATTGATAGAAAAATTAGAAAAAGAATTACAAGAATATAAGGGATATTTAAGACAAAAATCTCCAGATGAGATTATAGAAAGTGCTTATCAAATGACGGTAAAAACTCTAATAATTGGAGAAATGAGTGAGAAAAATCTCGATTATTACGAATTAAAAGCACTAATAAAACAAAAAGATTTATTGGCAGAATTTTATGAAGATTGGAGAAATTCAGACGGAAGATTAGGAGAAAATATTTCTTATGAAATGGATAATTCAATAAAGATTATAGTAGATAGAGCAGTTGCAGAAAAAATAAAAAATAATAGAGAAAGTAGGTAAAAAAATGCGAAATTCTAATTCGATTTATATTGATGATTTAATAAGTATATCAGATTTTTTAGAGGAAACACAAAAAGATATGCCTTTAATAAATGAAGATATAGAGGCTATAAATAAGTTAGTAACAATATTGGTAGATGGTGGCTTAATACCAAAAGATGAGTTTGATGAATTTATAAAAAGTGATCCAATAACTAATGTATATAATACAATTTTTAATAATATTTTTAGTTATGAATTGCCAAATGAATTTTACAAGTTAGTGCCAAGAGATACCTATATTTATACTAGAAATGTGCTAAAGAAAAAGCTAGAGGAAATACTAAAGGAAAAGAGCAAAACAATAGGATTTTAAATGTAGGAGGTGGTAATAAAATGTCAAAATACATTCCACCAGAATTAGTAGAAAAAGCAAAACAAATGGACTTATTAACTTACTTTAAAAATTATTATCCTAATGAATTAGTACGAGAAACCAAGACACAATATTGCACAAAAGAACACGATAGTTTAAAAATGTCTAATGGATTTTGGAATTGGTGTTCAAAAGGAGTTGGTGGAAAAAATGCAGTGGACTATTTAGAAAAAACACAAGGAATCCATTTTCCACAATCAGCAGAAATAGTGTTAAATAAAATGAAAATCAAGACACCAATTTTTGAAGAAAAACAGGAAAAAAGAGAGTGTAAAAAACTAATTTTACCAGAGAAAAATAATGAAGAAACAAGAGCAAAAAACTATCTAAAAAGTAGAGGAATTGATGAAGAAATTATACAAAAATGTATTGAAAAACATTTAATTTATGAAGAAAGATTTTATCATAATGTTGTATTTGTTGGCTATGATGAAATGGGAAATGCAAAGTATGCAGGTTGCAGAGCAACAAACAATTCTAATGTAAAAATGGATGCAACAGGAAGTAATAAAATGTATTCATTTAGATTAGAAAGTAATGAAAAAACTGATAAAATATTTATATTTGAGGGAGCAATAGATTTATTATCTTATGCTACCCTTTTTAAATTATATGGACAAAAATGGGAAGATAAAACAATGATTTCATTAGCAGGAGTATATCAACCAGCAAAAGCTTTAGAGCAAAGTAAAATACCTGTTGCTATTGAAAATTATTTAAAAAAGCACCCAGAAATTACAAAAATTTATCTATGTTTAGATAGTGATGAGGCAGGAAGAAATGCAACAAAAGCACTAAAAATTGTTATGTCAGATAAGTATGAAATTATAGATAGACCACCAAAAAAACGGCAAAGATTATAATGAATATTTATGTGATTTATTAGGGATAAAACCTATAAAAAAAACTAAAAATCTTAATGTGGAAAGGACAAGATAAACAATGAAAAAATATGTATTTTTAATCAAAAGAGGAATAAAAAACGAAATAGAAGTAGAGGCAGATAATAAAAATGAAGCATTTAATAAAGTTGTAGAAATGATGATAGAAGAAAGAAAAAATGATTCACGAAATGAAGAATTAGATAAAGAGATTATTAGATATAAATTAGTTAAAATTATAGAGAAAAATGAATATGGAAAACTTGAAACAAAACCTTATAAAAGGGACGAAGAATTAGTGGAAATTTTAGATAAATTAGATGAAAAAGATAGCGATTAAAGAGAAATTTACAAGAATTTTTTATAGGGACAAAATAAATTTTATGTCCTAACAAGCAACACATTTGTATATACACAAATGTTATATATGGGGACACCC
Organism: uncultured Clostridia bacterium; assembly: GCA_946401865.1. Classification (GTDB taxonomy): domain Bacteria; phylum Bacillota; class Clostridia; order TANB77; family CAG-508; genus CAG-269. The sequence continues at coordinate 43,038 of CAMIVO010000009.1, read as the reverse complement.
CAATCCCCGTGAATAAAAAAATGAAAGGAGCAAAAAATTGAAAGAAGATCCAAGAGATTTTATTGTTCCAATTAGAATGAATTTTAATGAAAAAGAAAAGATAAAAATGAGAGCAGATAAAACAGGGAAAAGTCTTTCAACTTTCATTCGAGATTCTTCATTGGGATGTGAAATAAAAGAAAAGCCAGATAAAGATTTTTATGATTTAGTAATAAAAAATATGGGAAAGTTTATAAGAACTTTAGATGAATTAGAAAGATTACTCTATCATAGAAATTTTATAGACGAAAGAATTTTAAATAATGAAATTGCAGAATGGAGAAAATTTAGAATGATGATAAAAGAAAAATATTTGTGAGGTAAAAAAGAATGGCAACAACAAGTTTATGGAAAGTAGAGGCAAGACTAGATAAGGTTATAAAATATACAACTAATGAAGAAAAAACAACAAATGCAGATTTTGAAAAAGATTTATATAAAAGTTTGCACAATACAATAGAATATGCAAAAGCAGATTTTAAAACAGAAAAACAATTCTATGTTTCTGGAGTAAATTGTACACCACAGAATGCATTACAGGAAATGATACTAACTAAAAAACATTTTGGAAAAGAAAAAGGTATTTTAGCATTTCACGGATTTCAATCATTTGCAGAGGGAGAAGTTACAGCAGAACAAGCACATCAAATTGGTGTAAAACTTGCTGAAGAATTATGGGGAGATAAATATGAAGTATTGGTATCAACACATCTTAATACTAAACACTATCATAATCATTTTGTCTTAAATTCTGTATCTTTTGTTGATGGAATTAAATATAGAAATACAGTAGAAAATTATGCTATGATGAGAGCATTATCAGACGACTTGTGTAGGGAATATGGATTAAGTGTTTTAGAAGAAAAAAAGTGTGGCAAAATTGATTACACTAGATATAGAAATTCATTTATTCAAAAATCAGATTATTATACAACAACAAAAGAAGATGTAGATTTTGCAATAAAACAAGCATATTCTTATAAAAATTTTGAAACTATTTTAAAGAAAATGGGATACACAATTACTATTAGAGCAAATAAAATAAGTTTATGCAGACCACCATATAAAAGAAATATAAGAATTGAAAGAAGTTTTGGAATGGAATATAGTATTAGAAATATTAACGAAAGAATAATGAATAGTGATATGGCGAAAATTCCTTTTCCAGAAGAACAAAGAAAATATAGAAGATATACAGGAAAAAAACAAGTAATAAAAATTCAATTTGATAGAGGAAGTTTATATAGATTATATCTTCATTATTGTTATATTTTAAAAGTATATCCTAAAAGCAAAAAAACAAGAATAAAAATTACTCCAGAAATGCGAAAAGAAATCAAGAAAATGGAAGAAATATCAGATGAAATCAAGTTCCTTTGTAGAAATAAAATTAAAACTACAAAGGAACTTTTTTCATATAAAGAACTTGTTACTGATGAATTAAAAAATCAAATGAAAGTAAGAAATACATTACGAAGAAAAAGACAAAAAGAAAAAGAGCCAGAAAGAAGACAAAAACTTTGTGATGATATTTTAGATTTATCAGACAAGATTAAGTATTTAAAGCAGGAGGTGGTGTATTGTGAAAAAATAGAAGAACAAAATCAAAAGATAAAACAAAATATTAAAGATATGGAAGAAAAAGAACAGGAACAAGAAAAAAGTAAAAGGAAAGGAGAAATTCAAAAATGAACTCATCAGATTCAGCAGAAGAAGTTGTTAGAATAAGTTTAGAGGGAATGGAAGTAGCATTAAAAATTGCAGGAACAGGTGCAAAAAATATGGCAGTTATGATTTATACCATTATGAAAGATAAGCAACAAACTAAAGGAAAAACAAGATTAACAAATATGTTAAAAACAGGAAAACCTTTAAAAATATTTACAATTAGAGCAGAAGATTTAAAGAAATTTTCACAAGAGGCAAAAAAATATGGAGTTTTATATTGTGCATTAGCAGACAAGAAAAATTCTAAAATTGATGGTATGGTAGATATTATGGTTAGAGAAGAAGATGCTTCAAAGATGAATAGAATAGCAGAAAGATTTAATTTCAGAGATGTTGCATCTATTAAGAGAGAATTAGAACAAGAAATGAATAAGACAAATTCTCAAGAAGTAGTTGAAATTGCAAAAAGTGAAGAAGACCAATTTATAGATGATATAATGCCAAAACCTAAAGAGGAATTACAACAGGAAATTCCCAGTAATAATACAAAAGAAACGGAGGAAAAGAGTCCGTTAGGGATTTCCTCAAATATCAAATTAGACGACAAAATGGAGAGTTCTGACGAAGAAAAAAAATCAGTAAAAAAGGAATTGAAAGAAATTGCAGATGAATTAAAAATAAAAGAAGAAAAGGAAAAACAACAAGAAAAGCAAGATATTCCAGTAGGAAATGCAATTACTAAAGATAAAGAAAAAGAAAAGAAAACACCGAAGAAAGAAAAAGAAAAATACAAAGGAAAACATTTTAAAGAGCCCAAACATTTAGATTATACACCAAGAAGAAAAAGAAGAAAAAAGGAAAGGAGCAAAACGAAATGAAAGAAGTTGATGAGGTAGATGAAATATTAGGTACTAGAGGCAATAATAGTTCAAGTAAAAATTATAATACTCAATATAATACTAAAAGGCAAAACAATTGGAAAGAGCAACAAAATAAAGATAGACAAGATATTTACAACACAATGGATAGAATGGCAAAAATAGTTGGAAATGATGGCGAAAAGTTTAGAGAGTATTTAGACATTCAAAGCAGATTTTCAAAATATTCAGTTGGAAATAGTTTAGTTATATTAGAAAAAGCACCAGAAAGTACCAATATTAAAGATAAAAATTCGTGGCTAGAAAAAGGTGTAGAATTAAATGAAAATCCAAAAGGAATAAAAATACTTGAGCCAAGTAAAAGTAATGGAAGAACTTATTATAATCCAAAAGTTGTATTTGATATATCTCAAACAAATGCACCAAAACAGGAAACTACTATAAATTATGGAGATAGAGTATTATTAAAAGCACTTTTGCATAATTGTGATGTTCCAAGAGAGGCAGTAGAAAAATTACCAAGTGGACAAATAGGTTCGGAATATAATAAAAATGAAAATAAACTATATGTTTGTAAAGATATGGATAGAGAAACATTGTTTCAAACATTATCACAAGAAATGGGAAACATTGAATTAAAAGACCAAGAAGAAAGCAATATGAATTATTTTATTAGTTATTGTACTTCTTATATGATTTGTAAAAAGTATGGAATTGATGTATCAAATTATGCTTTTAACGATTTACCTAGTGAAATAACTAGCCAAAAAGAAGGAAAAGGAATAAGAATGGAACTAGATAAAATTAGAGATAATTTTGAAAAAGTAAATTCAAGAATGTTAGACTATTTTGAGATGAGCAGTAAGGAAAAGAATAAGACAGTTCCAGAAAGGTAGGCATAGAAGAATGAGTGAAGAAAAAAGAGTTGTAGAACTTGACCAATACGAACATAGAGCAATAGTAAATATTATAAATGATATGAGAACTAAAATGATACAAGAACAAAAAGATGATGAATTTATAACAGAAATATTGCAAAAAGTTATAGATGCCCCAACAAAAAAGAAATCTCTATTTAAAAAGGATAAAGATAGAGATGAAAGATAAAACTAACATTGTTTTAATTTGTTTTGGAGGAATTGTAATAGTATGGTTGGCACTACTAATAGCACCATATATAAGTGGTGGAATAGTAGAAATTATTTCAAAACTACCAGAAAAAATGAATGAGCCATATAATATAGAATTTTGCAAAGATAGTATAAAAACTGTCTTTATTTTTTTATGTGCTTACGCTCTGGGAATAGGAATATATTTATCAACTAGAAGAAATTACAGGAGAGGCGAAGAATACGGCTCAGCAGTATGGGGCAATGCAAAACAAGTTAATAAAAAATATATGCAAAAGCCAGAAACACAAAACAAATTATTAACTCAAAATGTAAAAATAGGACTAAAAGCACAAAAACATAGAAGAAACCTAAATACTCTAGTTTGTGGTGGAAGTCGGAGCAGGAAAAACAAGATTTTTTGTTAAGCCTAATATAATGCAATGTAATTGCTCATTTGTAGTATTAGATCCTAAAGGGGAAATTTTAAGAGATACAGGACATTTACTAGAAAAAGAGGGTTATAAAGTAAAAGTTTTAGATTTAGTTACACCTAAATTAAGTCATTGCTATAATCCTTTTAAATATATACAAGATGACAATGATGTGCAAAAACTTGTATCTAATTTATTTAAAAGTACAACACCAAAAGGAAGTAGCCCATCAGATCCATTCTGGGACATTGCTGCACAAATGCTATTATCTGCACTTATATTTTATCTAAAATATGAAGCACCAGAAGATGAACAGAACTTTGCAACAGTAGGAGAAATGTTAAGAGCAGGAAAACCTAAAGAAGATGATGAAGATTATGAAAGTCCACTTGATATTTTATTTAAAAGGTTAGAATTTAGAAATCCAGACCATATAGCAGTAAAGTATTATAAAGATTATCATAGTGGAGCAGGAAGAACTTTAAAATCAATTCAAGTTACATTATCTTCAAAACTAGAAAAATTTAATATTGATGAAATAGCAAGTTTAACAATGACAGATGAATTAGAACTAGATAAATTAGGAGAGGAGAAAATTTGTGTATTTGCTGTTATTCCAGATAGTAATACATCTTATAATTTTTTGGTTAGCATTTTATATACACAGATATTTCAAAATGCATTTTATAGAGCAGACAATAAATACAAAGGAGCATTGCCAATGCCAGTACATTTTTTAATGGACGAGTTTGCAAATGTTGCATTGCCAGATGATTTTGACAAAATATTAAGTGTAATGCGTTCGAGAAATGTATTTGTTTCTATAATTTTACAAAACTTATCACAATTAAAAGCACTATTTGAAAAACAATGGGAATCAATAGTACGGAAATTGTGATGAGTTTTTATATTTAGGTCGGAAATGAGCAAAGTACACACAAATATGTAACAGAACTCTTACGGCAAAGAAACAATAGATACAAATACTTTTGGAAAATCATCAGGACATAGTGGGAATTATTCAACAAATTATCAACAAACAGGTAGAGAACTTTTAACTGCAGATGAAGTTAGAATGCTACCGAATGAAAAGGCTATTCTCTTAATAAGAGGAGAAAAGCCAGTTGTAGATTTGAAATATGACATTTTAAAACACCCTAATGTTAAATATACTGCAGATGGAAATGCAGAATTTTATGAACACGGAGTAGTAGATAGAGCAACAGGAACAATAGATACTTTAACTTTAGAAGATTTAAGTAAATTAAAAGATACAAAAGATGAAATGAAAGAAATAGAAAATATAACTTATGAACTTCTTTCAGAAGAAGATATTGAAAATTATATAAAAATGGAGGATTTTGAAAATGAAAGAAAAAAAGAAAGTAACAAAGAAAATGAAAATTAGTAAGATGTTAAGAAAAGTAGCCTTTATAGGTGGTTATGTAATTGCTTTAAATGTAGTACAAGCAAGTAATGTTTTCGCAGCCAATGATCCATTAAGTGTTATAAATAATTTATCAACATTTATTTTTGGAATTATAAGAGCAATAGGAATGATATTACTAGGTTGGGGAATTGTACAAGTTGGATTAGCACTAAAAAGTCACGATGCAAGTCAAAGAGCAAATGGTTTCCTTACTGTTGCAGGGGGAGTAATAATAACATTTGCAAAAGAAATATTAGACCTAATTACTGGAGGATAAAAAGAAAAAATAGGCAAGTTCTAATAAAAGGACTTGCCTAAAATTGTATAAGGAGGCGATAAAGGAATGTCAGATAATTGGGTAGTAGGAAATTTACAAAATGCACTTGATACTTGGAATGGAAAATTAAATGAAATATGGACACTTATAACACAAAGTCCAGAACAATTTAAAGGTGGCAGTATTTGGAATGTAATTGTAAATATAAATGGAGCAGTACAAGCAATAGGCTTGGCTTTACTTGTGATATTCTTTTTAATTGGTGTTGTAAAAACTTGTGGCAGTTTTGCAGAAGTAAAAAAGCCAGAACAAGTTGTAAAACTTTTTGTAAGATTTGCACTAGCAAAAGCAGTAATAACTTATGGGCTTGAACTAATGCTATCAATATTTAAAATAGTACAGGGTGTTATGCAGACAATAATGCAGACGGCAGGACTAGGAAATGCAACACAAACAGCATTACCACAAGAAATGATAGATACTATTGAATCTTGTGGCTTTTTTGAGAGTATTCCATTATGGGCAGTTACTTTAATTCGGTGGACTTTTGATTACAATTCTATCATTTATAATGATTTTAACTGTCTATGGTAGATTTTTCAAAATGTATTTATATACGGCATTAGCACCAATACCACTATCTACTTTTGGACGGAGAGCCTACACAACAAGTTGGAAAAAGTTTTTTAAAAGGATATTGTGCAGTATGTTTAGAGGGAGCAATTATAGTTTTAGCCTGTATTATATTTTCTCTGTTTGCAAGTTCTCCACCATCGGTAGATACTTCTGCACAAGCAGTTAATCAAGTATGGAGTTATGTAGGAGAATTAGTCTTTAATATGCTAGTTTTAGTAGGTACGGTAAAGGCATCAGACAGAGTTGTTCGTGAAATGATGGGATTATAGAAAGGTTGTGAAAATATGGATTTTATAAATGATGAAGAAAAAATGAGGGACTTTTATGAATTAAGCAAAGAAGAATTTTTAAATTCTTATAGTTATCTAACAGAAAATGATTATGAGGCAACAATAAAAGCATTAAATGATACAAATGAAATTTTTAAATTTAAAGATAAAGAATATAACTTGAAAGTAAGCACTTATGAAAATACAAAATTTTTAAAAGTCTTAATGATAGATAGAGAAACAAAAGAAGAAAAGGAAATGACAAAAGATGGTGTAGAATTAGTAATTCCACCTGCACCAACTCCAGATTGTGTTCTAATTGATAGCGAAAACGATAAAGAAATTATTGATAAATTGCTAGAAAATAAAATACTAGATTATTGTAATGTTATGTTTGCAAAATTTAATATGGAAGAACTATATAAATACGATAAGGTAGGTACAATGGAATATTTGAAAATTCACGCTCATTTTGTAGAGTATGAAAAAGATAAAGGTAATTCATTAGAAGAAGTAAAAGAAAAAATACAAGATGAGGTAAAATCATTACTAGAACAAAAAGAAACAGAGGATTTTTTATGGGATAAACATTTAATAAGCAATCCAAAAACTCTATCAGAAATATATGTATTAGTTAATAGCAAAAATCCTAAAAATTCAGTAGTAGTAATGTACGATACAAATACTGAAAATTTTTGTTTTATAAAGCCATATATGAAAAAATTAGAAGATAAAATAAGTTCTTTAGAAGAATGGAGATTTAATTATGAGGAGCATTTATTTGAATATTTAGAAAATGATTATCAGATGTTTAATTCAAATGACTTCGTTGTCCATTATAATGTATGGAACTATATAGAAGAAATGTATCCAGAAGAAATTGAAAACAAAAAAGGAATGCAAAATTACTTGAAATATTGTAAGGAAAATGGCATTACGAAGACTAAAATTGAAAATGAAGTAAAATGTGATGTTCCAGATGTTATGAAATTATATAAAGACAAAACTAAAAGAAAGGACGATAGGTAATTCTATGATAGAAAAAAATAAATATAAAGAAGTATTAGGAGGCGATAAATAGTGGAGATTAAAGTTAATAAAGAGATAGGTAATTATACCGAATCTGTTTTCTTTGGACTGTCATTAAGACAGTTCATTTTTTCTGCTCTGGCTTGTGGAGTGGCAGTTTTATTATATTTTTTATTAAGAGGACATTTCGGAATAGAAACTTTATCGTGGGTATGTATTTTAGGAGCAGTACCTTTTGGGGTATTGGGCTTTGTAAAATACAACGGAATGAATGCTGAAGAATTTGTAATAGCGTGGATTAAGTCAGAGATATTGATGCCAAAAGTTCTATTCTTTAAGCCAGAAAACTATTATGAAGAACTTTTGAAAATAGAAATTAAAGAAGATGAGGAGGAGAAAAAAAGTGTTATTTCTAAAAAGAAGAAAAAAAGAAAGAGTAAAAATACCTAGAAGTGTACAACAAGCAATACCAATTAGAGCAGTATATGAAGATGGAACATTTGAGGTAGGAAGAAAAAAATATTCAAAAACATTTAGATTTACAGATGTTAATTATGCAGTAGCAGGACAAGAAGATAAAGAAACAATGTTTTTAGGATATGGAAGTATTTTAAATTTATTAGATTGTGGCTCTGATCCAAAACTAACAATTATAAACAGAAAATTAAATAAAGTAGATTTTGATAATAAGATGAAATTAGATGTTGGAAATGATAATCTGTCAGAATATAGAAAAGAATATAATGAAATACTTGCAAAAAATTCTATTGATTCAAACGGAATTATACAAGAAAAATTATTGACAATTTCAATAGACAAAAAGAATATTGAAGAATCGAGAAATTATTTTTCAAGAACAGGTACAGAGTTATCAAATAACTTTTCAAAATTAGGCTCTAAACTTACAGAATTAGATTTGAATGAAAGATTAAGAATTTTTTATGACTTTTATAGAGTAGGAGAAGAAGATTTATATAAATTTGATTTAAAACAATGTATGAGAAAAGGACATAGTTTTAAAGATTATATTTGTCCAAATACTTTTGAATTTAAATCTGATTATTTTAAAATGGGAGATAGATACGGCAGAGTATTATATCTTAAAGAATATGCTACTTTTATAAGAGATAATATAATATCAGAATTAACAGATTTAAACAAAAATATGATGTTAAGTATTGATATAAAACCAGTACCAATGGAGGAGGCAATAAAAAAAGCCGAAAAGGTAAGACTTGGAGTAGAAACCAATATTGCAAATTGGCAAAGACGACAAAATGAAAACAATAACTTTTCTGCAGTTCTTCCTTTTGATATGGAAATGCAAAGAGAAGAAAGTAGAGGAATGTTAGAAGATTTGACTTCAAGAGACCAAAGAATGTTTTATGGAACACTAACAATAGTGCATACTGCTGATAGTAAAGAAGAATTAGATAATGATACAGAAAGTTTAACATCAACGGCAGGTAAACATATGTGTCAATTAGTAACATTAAAATATCAACAATATGATGGATTAAGTACAGTAATGCCATCTGGTGTAAAAAGAATAAATACAAAAAGAACATTAACAACAGAAAGTTTAGCAGTATTTATGCCTTTTAAGGTACAAGAAATTCAAGATACGCAGGGAGTTTATTATGGTAAAAATGTAATATCAAAAAATATGATTTTAATTGATAGAAAACAATTACAAAATGGAAATTCATTTATATTAGGCGTTAGTGGTAGTGGTAAATCATTTACGGCAAAACAAGAAATAACTTCAATAGCATTAAGAGAGCCAGATGCAGACATTATTGTTTTAGATCCAGAAGCGGAATATAAATCACTTATAAAAGAACTAGGAGGAGAAGTTATAAAAATATCTGCAACAAGTGATAATCATATAAATGCTTTAGATATGAATAAAGATTATGATGATAATAAACCATTAATTGCAAAAGCAGAATTTATACTTTCTTTTTGTGAACAGATTTTAAAAGGGCTAACACCAAACCAAGAGGCAATAATAGACAGATGTACCACAGAAGTTTATAAATACTATGAACAGGGAAACTTTCAAGGAACACCACCAACGCTTAATGATTTTAGAGAGGTATTATTAAAACAAGAAGAAAAAGAGGCAAAAGAAATTGCTTTAGGTTTAGAATTATTTACAAAAGGAAGTTTAAATACATTTGCAAAGCAAACAAATGTAGAAACAAATAATAGAATAATTTGTTATGACATTAAAGATTTAGGAAAACAATTACTTCCTATTGGAATGTTAGTAATATTAGATAGTTTTTTAAATAGAATTACAAGAAATAGAAAAAGTGGGAAAAGAACATATATTTTTATTGATGAAATATATTTACTTTTTAAATATAATAATACTGCAACTTTTATAACAGAATTATGGAAAAGAATAAGAAAATATGGAGGATGTGCAACAGCTATAACTCAAAATATTCAAGACATTTTAAAAAGAGATAATTCAAGTACAATGTTTTCAAATAGTGAATTAATAATAATGCTTAATCAATCTGCAACAGATAGAGAAGAATTAGCTAGATGCTTGAAAATGTCAGATATGGAAAAAGGATATATAACAAATGTTAATAGTGGCGAGGGACTAATTAGAGTTAGGAACTCGCTTATTCCATTTAAAAATAAGTTTCCTAAAGATACTAAATTGTATAAGTTGATGACAACTAAAATAGAAGAAACAACAGGAGAGGTGTAATACTAATGAAAAAGATAATATATGGAATAGTTATAATACTACTAATAGGCATAATGCTTATTAGTAGTTATTATATTTTTAAAGATAAGCAAGAAGATAAGAAACAAGAAAATACTTTTGAAGAATTAGTAGAAATAGCAGAAGATAAAGAACAAAATACAAATAATATAAAGGAAGATACAATAAATATTGAAGAACTATATGAAATAAACAATGATATTGTAGGGTGGATAAAAATAGATGATACAAACATAAATTATCCAGTAATGCAGACAGAAGATAGACCACAATTTTATTTGAGAAAAGATTTTTATAAAAAATATTCTCAATGGGGAACACCTTTTTTAGCAGAAAATTGTGATATACAAACAAGTGATAATTTAATTATTTATGGTCATCACATAAACAATTCAAAAATGTTTGGAGAATTAGAAAAATACAGAAATAAAGATTTTTACAAAAATCATAAGAATATAAAATTTTACACAAAAGATAATTTAACAGAATATGAGATTATATCAGTATTTAGAACAACAGCAAATAGTGAATTTAAGTATTACGAATTTGTTAATGCAAATAATGAAAAAGAGTTTGAAACATTTGTAACAAAATGTAAAGAACTCTCTTTTTATAATACAGAAAATAATGCAGAATATAGCGATAAATTTATAACATTAGTTACTTGTGATTATAGTATAAAGAACGGAAGATTAGTAGTTGTAGCAAAAAAAGTATTATAGGAGGTGGTACTTTGGCTGATATAAAGATAAAGAAAAAAAGTGATATAAAAATTAAGAAGATAAACAAAGCAGAAATTTATACACAAAAATTAAAAAGTAATCTTGTAGATGTAAAAGAAAAAACAAATGATATAAGCAATAAAGAAGATAATACACCAACAGAATATGGAGCAGATAAAATTTCTAATACAACAAGAACAATATCAAATAAAGGTATAAATACTTTTAATAAATATGGGCAAAAATCAGTAAAACAAACAAAGCAAAATATAGAATTTGCAAAAGATAAAATAAAAAAGAAAATTCAAAATAGAACTATAAAGCAGAAAACAAAAGAAATCAAAGGAATAGTGGATAAAGGAAATAAAACTATAAAAAATGTTGCACAAAAGAACACAAAAAGAATAGTAAAAAATGCACCTAAAACTGCTGAAAGAACAATGAAAGGAACTAAAGTTATTGCAAAACAAACGGCAAGAGGGTTAAAGAAAACATATCAAGTAGCAAAAGTTACTGCAAAAGGTGTTGCAAAAGGTATTAAAGTAGGAGCAAAAGCAACAATATCAACAGTAAAAGGAATAATTGCAGGATTAAAAGCACTAATTACAGCACTTATTGCAGGTGGGTGGATTGCACTTGTAATAATTATAATTATTTGTATGATAGGACTAATATGTAGTTCTGTTTTTGGAATTTTTTTCTCAAATGAAAAGAAATCAGGTAATAAAGATAAAACAAATGATAGAACAATGAGTTCTGTTGTAACAGAAATAAACACGGAATTTGCAAATAAAATAACTGAAATACAAAACAATAATGCACACGACGATTATGAAATAAAATCAGAAAGGGCAGAATGGAGAGATATTATATCAGTTTATGCAGTTTTAGTAACAAATGGAGAAGAACAAAGTGATGTAATAACTTTAGATGATAAAAAAATACAAAAATTAAAAGATATATTCTGGGAAATGAACGAAGTATCCTCAAAGGTTGAAGAAGTAGAAAAAGATATAGAAACAACAGATGAAAACGGTAATAAAAAAACAGAAAAATCAAAAAGAAAAGTTTTGTATATAACTGTAAAAAAGAAATCTGTTGAAGAAATGATAGAAAAGCATAAAATGAATAATAAACAAAAGGAACAACTTGCTGAAATAAGAAAAGAAGAATACTTGTCAATGTGGTCTAATGTTTTATATGGCTCATCTGCAGGAAGTAATGATATAGTACAAGTAGCATTTTCTCAAATTGGAAATGTAGGAGGACAACCTTATTGGAGTTGGTACGGATTTTCTTCTAGGGTAGAATGGTGTGCTTGTTTTGTCAGTTGGTGTGCTAATCAATGTGGTTATATAGATGGTGGAATTATACCTAAATTTGCAAGTTGTCAAATAGAGGGAGTTACTTGGTTTAAAACTTGTGGCTTATGGCAAGAAAGAGGTTATAGTCCAAAAGCACGGAGATATAATTTTCTTTGATTGGGCAGATAAACGAGATGGAAAAGCAGATCACGTTGGAATTGTAGAAAAAAGTGAAAATAGCAAAGTTTATACCATTGAGGGTAATACAAGAGGAGATATTTGCAAAACAAAAGAATATGCCATAGATAGTAGCGATATTTTAGGTTATGGAACACCAATGTATTAGTTGAATAAAAATCATTTTGTTATATAAATAATGTGAAAGGACATAGAACAAATGAAATATAAAGTTTTTGATGTGGTAAAATTAAAAAATAGTAATAAAGCGACTATTTTAAATATAATAAATAAAAAGAAATATTTTGCAGAAATAGTAAATGAATCTGGAGAAACAATAGACAGGAAAGAAATTACAGAAGATGAAATAGAAAGCCAGATTGTTTAAGTTGCAAAAAAATATAGTTATAGAGGTTACTAACTATTAGATTAGTAGCCTTTATTTTTTTGAAAAAATTGAAAGGAAAAAATATATGAAAGAGAAAAATAATAAATTAAGTTTAATTATTGCAATCATATTTTTGATAGTAATTATAATAATGGGAATTGCAAAGGCAAGAAATGAATTTAAAAATAGAGAAATTCAAGCAAATGAAGATATTGAAACCATAGAGCAAAATAAAAGTGAAGAACAAAATGTGATAAATGAAACAAAAGAAGAAAATAAGGGAGAAAAAGAAAATACAATTACAACAAGTAATGAAAAAGAAGATAATACAGCAGAAAACAATAGCGAAAAAAAGCAAGAAGAAAATAAGACAAAAGTAAAATCTACTTTTGATGAAAATGCTTTTGTAGAGGGACATCTGAAACATTATCCTAATTTTGCAGAACAATATGCAACATTAAAAATAAGTAAAATAGGAGTAGATGCACCAATTTATTTTGGTGCAACAGATGAAATAATACTAAAAGGAGTAGGACACGATAGTGGCTCATATTTTTCTGGAGAAAATGGAACAATAATTATGTGTGAACACGATTATATGAATAATTTTAAAAGGCTTGGAGAATTAAAAAACGGAGATATTATAGAAATAAAAACAGATTATGGAGATTTTTATTACGAAGTATATGATGAGCAAGTTGTATTGGAGACAGAAACAGATAAATTGCCAATACAAAAAGGCGAAGAAATATTGATGCTTTATACTTGTTATCCTGTAAAAGATATGGAAAAAACACCATATAGATATGTTGTATATGCAAAGAAGATTTAAAATAAACTAGGTATTTATCAGAAATGGTAAATACCTGGTTTTATTTTTTTTGCAAAAAATATGATAAAATTGAATAATAAAGTGTAACCTTTTGTTAATTAAACTACACTATATAAATGTAAGATGTCTTATAAAGGAGTTTTTAAGTTGAAGGAGTTAAAGCAGTTAGAAGATTATTATAAAAATAATGAAATTGATATAGACCAAATAATAGAAGATTTTACACCATACATAACAACAATAATAAATAATGGAACAGATAATTCAATATCATTTGAAGATAAAGAAGAAATCTATTCAGACACATTTTTTATATTATGGAAAAATAGAAATCGATTAAATATCAATGTATCATTAAATTCATATTTAGCAGGAATAACAAGAAATTTAATTAAAGAAAAGTACAGAAAACTAAAATTAACTTATGATATAAGTGATTTTGAAAATGATTTATTAAATAGTGTAAATATGTGTGAAAATGATAGAGAATTGATTTATGATGTTCAGCAAAAGATTAAGGGACTAAAAAATATTGATATTGAAATTGTAAATTTATTTTATTATTCATCTATGTCAGTTAAGGATATAGCAAAAAAATTGAATATTTCTGAATTTAATGTAAAGACAAGATTACATAGAATACGAAAGAAAATTAAGAAAGAATTGAATAATGGAGGGATTTAGAAATGGAGTTCGATAAAAATAAGATAAAAACAAAAGTTGCTATATCAAAAATTAAAGAGGAGAATGATATAGTTATGGAAAATAAAACAAAAGGTATTTTTAAAACGGTAGTAACAGCACTTGCAGGGGTAATATTAAGTACAGGTGTTGTATTTGCAGGAACAATGGTGTATGAGAATATTTGGAAAACACCAGAAAAAATAGAATTATCTTCTGGAGATTTCGAAGAAATAACAAAAATAACAGAAGAAAGCAAAAAGGAAAATATGTCAGAAGAAAAGGCTAAAGAAATTGCAATAAATAAGTTAAATGAAATACAATTTAATTCAAATATAGTAGGAACAAATCATTATAAAGAGTATGATTCTAACAAAATATGGTATCGTTTTGATACAGAAGATAATTATGAAATAAGTATTGATGGACAAACGGGAGAATTCTATGATATATGGAATCATAATAAAGATATTCAAGATCTTAATAAATATATAACGGTAGAAGAAGCAATAGAAACTGCTAATAAATATTATAAATTATTTGGATTTAAAGAAGGTGAATATGAAATATCAAAAATACATTCAAATAATAAAAGTGGTAATGATACAGATCCAGGTTTTAAAATAGACATTGAATATTGTAAAAAATATGGAAATTTAGAAAACTATTACGAAAGAATTAGCATAGCAGTAGAGTCCAAAAATAAAGATATTGATTATTTTAGAGTTGTAAATATTCCATTTGATAATAATGAAGTTGTAAAAACAGAACAAGAGGCAATAGAACTTGCTTTAAAAGAAGATGAAAAAATAGCAACAAATAAAGTAGAAAGTACACAAGCCAAGTTAATGGTAGTAAAAATGAATGCTGATGCTTATAATAGAATAAACAATAAAGAAAAATATTATGAGGCAATGCAGACACCTAATTATCCAAATGAGGAAAGAGATTACTACAAAGTTGATGATAAGGTAAGGAAAGCGTGGGTAGTAGTAATAACTTATGAAGATAATTACGGAGAAGATATAAGAAAAAGATATACAGAGGGTAAATATAGTTATTTTGTAGATGCAACAACAGGAGAGATAATAGGAGGACATCCATTAGATTATATTTATTCAGAAAGTAAAAGATAATTTATAAGAAGGTATTAACTAATATAGTTAGTACCTTTTTATGATAAAAAAGAAAAAATATAAAAAATTTGAAACTTTTTTAAATTTCACTTGTTTGTATATATGACAGCAAAGGAAAAATATGAAATTTATATTATGACCTATAAATAAAACAAAATATGGAGCAAAAGTAGGAGTAGATGTAAATGAATAGTCATTGCAAAAGATATAAAAAGAAAAACAAAGGAAAGAGCAAATTAAAAGTTTTTATAGTAGTTATAATAATATTTATAACAATTTGTATATTGTCTCTCAAGTTTAATTGGCTATCAGAGGCAATTTTATTTTTTAACCCAATTAGAATTGAAAGTATAAGTATTTCACAATCAAATAATGAAATTGAACTTGGAGAATATGCTGAACTGAATATTGAAATATACCCAAAAAATTATTCTACAAGTGATTTACAATGGCATATAGATGATGAAAATATTTTAGAAATTGAAGATAATAAGGTAAAAGCAAAAAATGTAGGTAAGACAAAAATATATTTATCAGATGGCGAAACAAAAAGCAATGAAATTGAATTTGAATGTTTGATAAATATTAAAGAAATTGCTATTAAAAATGAAATACAAGAATTACAAATAGGAAATGTTTATAAATTAGAAACAGAGATTATGCCAGAAGATGCTACATATAAAGAATTAAAATATGAATCGTTAGATGCAAGTATTATAGAAATTGACAATGATGGAAATATAATTGCAAATAAAATAGGTAAAACAACAATAAATATAAAAGATTATAAAGAAAAAGTATTAAAAACTTTTGAAATTGATGTAACTAAAATTCCAGTTGAAAAAATAGAATTAGATGATACACAAATTACAATGGGGAAAGGACAAGAGTACATTATAAATGCAAAAGTAACTCCAATAGAGGCTACATATACTGATGTTACTTGGGAGAGTTCTGACGAAAATATAGTTACAATTAAAGACAGAAAAATAAAAGCAATAAATGTTGGAGAGGCAACTATAAAAGCAATAACTGATAATGGAGATAAAATAGCAGAGTGCAAAATTGAAGTTAATTCTTCAAAGCCTAAAAATACAATTAAATATGCTAATGGAAATTATAACATACGAACTGGAGCAAGTACAGATTATAAAATTTTGGCAACGACAAAGGAAAATGAAGAAATAGAGTTTTTACAAAAGTTTGGGACAGGTTGGATAAAAGTAAGAAATAGTAACGGAATAGTAGGCTATACATTTATAAAAAATAGTAATTATTATTTAAATGAAAAAAAGATAGAGCCGATAATTGATAACAATACAAATTCTTCAGACCATATTGTTACAAGTTATAATATTTCTAATGTGCCATATCTAAATCAATTTTCACTAGGTTATCCTACTGGTTGCGAGGCTGTTTCTGCAACAATGGTATTAAAATATAAAGGATATAATGTTTCTGCAAAAAACATAATTGATAATACAAAAATGGGAAGTAAAAAGCATCAAGAAAATGGAAATTGGTATGGTGCAAATCCATTTGAGGCTTTTGTAGGAAATCCAGCACTTGGTTTAAGTCAAGGTTCATATGGTGTTTTTGCTAAGCCTATTTCAAATGCAATGAGTGTATATGCAGGTGGAAAAGTAAAAAATATTTCTGGTTGTTCATCGGATAAATTATTTGAATATGTTAGCAAAGGAAATCCAGTAGTTGTTTGGTGTGTGAAAAATGCAGGAGATTTAAAAGAGGGAGTAACTTGGCAATATGAAAATGGAGAAGGAACATTTAAAGAATTGATAGGAGAACATTGTGCTGTCCTTATAGGATATGATAAAGAATATGTTTATCTGAATGATCCATCAGCAGGGGCAAATGTAAAACAAAGTAAATCAAAATTTATATCAAATTGGAAAACCTTATATTCACAAGCTATTGTTGTGGAATAATATAAAAAATGATAAAATGAAAAAAATTACAAAAATTTGAAACTTTTTTGATTTTCATCTGTTTGTATATATGAAAGCAGGGTAAGATATGGAAAAAGATTTAGATATAAAATTATATAATGAATATTTAGATGGAGAAAAAAGTGCTTTTGAATTGCTATATAACAAGTATAAGGACAAAATACAATACTTTGTTTACAATATAGTAAAAGACTATCAAAAAGCAGAAGATATTACTCAAGATGTCTTCATTTATGTTATGCAAAATAAGATTAAAGAGGGATATACTTTTAAATATTATTTGTATTTAATTGCCAAAAGTAGAGCCTATAATCTAATAAATATGGAAAAAAGAAGAACAGAAATAAATGAAGATTATTATAATAGCACAGAGCAAGTTGGGCAAGATGTTGCTGATATTGTAACAAAGAATGAAAAAAGAAAAGCAATAATGAGTGCAATAGATATGTTAGATGATAGATATAAAAATGCAATATATTTAGTAAAAATAGAAGAATTAACATATCAAGAAACGGCTCAAATACTTGGAGAGTCAGTTCAAAATGTAAAAAATCTTATCTATAGAGGCAAAAAAGAATTGCGAAAAATTCTAATTAAGAAAGGATTTGATGAAATGAATAAAGTTACAAAGGTAATTATAGCAATCTTGTGTATAAGTGTTGTACTTGCTGGAGGAGTATATGCAACAATGAAAATTATTGAAAGTTTTACAGGAAAAGCACAAATTACACCTACATATACAAGTAAATTATCAACAATGGATAGTAATAAAGTTTGGGTTGGTACTTTTAATTTAGTATGGAATGACTTTATGAATGATGTTGTAAAAGGAAAAATTGAATTTGTAGATGGAGAGTCAGAACTTGCAAATGAATTAAACAAACAAAGTTTTAAAGAAGACCAATTATCAGAAAATTCATATTTTAAAATACACGGACAAGCAGTAGGCGAGGATTTAAAAAATAAAATAAAAAATGGAATAAAACAAAAATTTAATGAAGATAGTAAACTAATAGACAGAATTGATTGGAATGATTCAAACGGATATGTACTATATGCAATGCTAAAGAGAGAATTTGAATTTTTAGAGCCATTTTCAACAGCAATGGGAGGATTACAATTTAATAATTCAGAAACAAAAGTAAAATGTTTTGGTGTTGATAGTAGTAATAATCCAGTGGCAAGTAAAAATGTTGATATCTTATTCTATAATTCAGAAGAAGATTTTGCAATTAAATTAAAAACAAAAAATGGAGAAGAAGTTATTTTATATAAAACTACTGGAGAAAATAAATCATTTGAAGAAAATTACAAAGAATTAAAAAAGCAACAAAGTAAATATTCTGGAAAAAATACATTTGAAGAAAATGATATGTTGAGAATACCATTTATAAAAGTAAATGATGAAATTAACTACGATGAATTATGTGGCAGAGAAATAAAAAATAGCAAATATTATATAAAACAAGCAATACAAACAATAGACTTTGAATTAAATAATGTAGGTGGAAGTGTAAAAAGTGAGGCAATGATAGATGCTACAACAAAAGCATTTGTAAAAGAGCCAAGAAAGATGATATTTGATAGTGATTTTATATTATACTTGAAAGAGGAAAATAAAGAACAACCATATTTTGCTTTAAAAGTAAATGACATAAGTGTTTTATTACCAGAAGAAAATAATTCTAACACAGCAGAAATTTCAGATAACGCAACTGTTACTTCTACAATTGATGATAGTAAAATAAATAATAAAACTGAAAACAAACAAAAAAATGAAAGTAACAATGATAATGCAAATAAAGAAAAAACTAATATTACAACTAATACTAATACATCAAAAATCACAGAAAAAGATGAGGAAGGACAACAATCTGTATTGCCTGTAATAGTAAATGATAGTGAGGCAAGAAATGGAGGAATAGTTACTTTTGTGGGTACTATAGAGAATATTACAGATATGTCTATATTTATAGTACCAAATCAAAATGAAGAAAGAGTTGCAGGAGCAAAAATATTAGTAGAAAATAATGGAGATGAAAGATATAAAGTAGGAAAAAAAGTAAAGGTATCATTTAAAGGAGATATTACAAAAACATCTCCACAAAATATAAATTTAGTAAGTATAGAGATATTAGATTAAAAAAAATATATAAGTGGTAAATTGCTACCACTTATTTTTTTGCTCTTTTAAAACAAAAATGATAAAATTAAAAAAATTATAAATTTTTGAAACTTTTATAAAAGTTGCTGTTTTATATAAGTGAAAGCAGGTAAAAAATGGAGAGAGATTTAGATAAGAAATTATATAATGATTATTTAGGTGGAGAAAAACAAGCATTTGAATATTTATATAACAAATATAAAAACAAAATTGTATATTTTATTTGCAATATAGTAAAAGATTATCAAAAAGCCGAAGATTTAGCACAAGAAACATTTATTTATATAATGCAAAATCCAATGAAAAAAGATGTATCTTTTAAGTACCATATATATTTAGTAGCAAAAAGTAAAGCATTTAACTATATAAATGTTGAAAATAGAAGAAATGAAATAACAGAGGAATACATATCTAATAATGAGCAAATAGAAAATGATGTGCTTGATGTTATCACAAAAGAAGAAAGTAAAAAAGAATTATTAGATGCAATAGAACTTTTAGATGAAAAATATAAAAATGCTATTTATTTAGTAAATATTGAAAATCTGTCATATCAAGAAACTGCTGATATTTTAGGCGAAACTCTCCAAAATACAAAGAATTTAGTACATAGAGGAAAAAAACAATTAAGAAAAATCCTGCTAAAGAAAGGATTTGATGAAATGAATAAAGTTTCAAAAGTAATGATGATAGCATTGTGTATAAGTGTTTTACTTGCTGGAGGAGTATATGCAACAATTCTAACATATAATTTTATACAAAGCAGAAGTAAAGTGCATTATGAAGAAAATATGAGCGAATGGTTTGATCTAAATGAACAAGAAATGTATTATAAAAAAATTGAAGATTATGCAGAATATTTAAAATATAAAGAAAAATGGGTAGATTTAAAAGATGTATCAGAAGAAGAATTAAAAGATAATTTTATTATTATTATAGTAGCAAGTTGGAGAATGCCAGATATTACTATTACAGATATTACTACTGATGAAAATACATTATATATAAATGTTGATAATAATATAAATGAAGATTCGATAGAAAGAAAGGAATATATAGTTATGGGACTTATTCCAAATGAATTAAACAGAGAAAATATACAACTAAAGGTCAAAGAGAAAAAATTAAGTCATACAAAATATGTAGATTTAAAAGAAGTTCCAAAAGAATACAATATTGAAAGAGCTTTAAAAGATAAGTGCTGTGTTGTTAATAATAATAGTATAGATGAGGAAAGTAAGAAAAGATTAGAAGACTTCATAGATAGTGTTCAAAATAATGAAAATGATGAATTAAGAGTTGTAAGATATGAAAAAGTAGATAACGAGAATTATATAACGATATTAGATTTACAATATGATGAAGAAATAATTTTAAATATAGATTACACGAGGAGCAATTTTAATAATAAAGAGATTATATATGTTGGTAAATTTAATTATATTAAGAAAAGTAGTGTATTGGAGAACAAAACAGCAATATATGTTGAAAATCTAATGAAACAAAGAGCAACAATATGTATATATTAAATATGTTTTATAAGTGGTAAAATGCTACCACTTATTTTTTTGCTCTTTTTAGTGAAAAATGATAAAATGAAAAAAAATTGTAAATTTTTGCAACTTTTAAAAAAGTTACTGTTCTATATAAGTGAAAGCAGGTAAAAAATGGAGAGAGATTTAGATAAGAAATTATATAATGATTATTTAAGTGGAGAAAAACAAGCATTTGAATATTTATACAACAAATATAAAAGTAAAATAGTATATTTTATTTTCAATATAGTAAAAGATTATCAAAAAGCAGAGGATTTAGCACAAGAAACTTTTATTTATATAATGCAAAATCCAATGAAAAGGGATGTGTCTTTTAAATACTATATTTATTTAGTGGCTAAAAG
The DNA here is from genome assembly GCA_946401865.1 of uncultured Clostridia bacterium. GTDB lineage: Bacteria > Bacillota > Clostridia > TANB77 > CAG-508 > CAG-269. The sequence goes on along the minus strand of CAMIVO010000009.1, from coordinate 21,253 downwards.
TAAGTCATTTAATTATATAAATATAGAAAATAGAAGAAATGAGATAGCAGAAGAATATTTATCTAATAATGAGCAAATAGAAAATGATGTGCTTGATGTTATTACTAAAGAAGAAAGTAAAAAAGAATTATTAGATGCAATAGAACTTTTAGATGAAAAGTATAAAAATGCTATTTATTTAGTAAATATTGAAAATCTGTCATATAAAGAAACGGCAGATATTTTAGGCGAAACTCTCTCAAATACAAAAAGTTTAGTACATAGAGGAAAAAAACAATTAAGAAAAATCCTGCTAAAGAAAGGATTTGATGAGATGAATAAAGTTGCAAAAGTGATTATAATAGTATTTACTATAAGTATTTTACTTGCAGGAGGAGTATATGGAGCAGTAAAAATATATGAAACTATAAAAAGTTACTATCTGGAAGATGATGTAAAAGAGCCAATAACAAATTCTGAAGCACCAGTTGGAGAAATTGTATTTAAACAATTCAATATAAAGGATAATGAGCCTAAAGTGAATATAGAAAATTGGCAAAAAAATAATGAATTATATTATAAGAAAGTGACAGAGTATGCTGAATATAAAGAATTTATGGATAAATATTCAAACTTGAGAAGATTAGATGAAAAAGATTTTGAAAACTATTTTGCAGTTGTGATCTTAAATGAAAATACAGAAAAATTATTAAATTACAAATTTATAACTTATAGTGATGAGGGAGAAGATAAATTTTTACACATAAATATAGATTATAAAGATAATATGGAAGAACAAAATATACAATATTCTGGATTAGTAGTAATAATGACAAATTGGCATAAAGATTTTATTATAAAGCCAGAAATTAAGGAGTAAATTGTAAAAATAAGTAAGAATATAAGACAAAAAAAGAAATGTGTGTTATAATGGAAAGCAGTTAAGGAGTGAAATTATGACTACACAATTCGTAACAGAATATTTAGATAACAAAATAGAAAAAAATGAAAATTATATCAAATGTACTTTTTATGAATTAAGAGTAAAAAGAAATCTATCTGAAAAACAAGTTGATGAACTTTTAAAATTGGCAAAAACAAGACTAGAAAATATGAACTATCAAGTATATTTTACTGGTGCAAAATTCCAATATAATGGTAAAGAACAACAGGTGCAATCACAAGATTATATGATAGCAATAAAAGAAAGGAACATCAAATAAAATGGAAGAAAAATATAGCAAACAATCAATAGATAGATTTTTATTCATAAAAGAGGAAATGCTTACAAAATTAAAACAAGATAATGTAAAAACATTAGGACAATTATCAAAGAAAACAAGAACGGATTTAAAAAATTATGGCTTTGAAAGTTTTGAAATAAATAAAATAGATATAGAATTACAATTACTAGGATTATCATTAAAAGGAAGTAATTAAAAAAATAGATGTTTGGAGGTTTAATGTATGCCAGTTTTATATACAATATTGGGAATAGCAATTTCTATATGTTTAATTTATATTATTGGAATTATAAATTTTAAAGATAATGTAAAGAAAAAAATCATAACAATATTTTCGGTTATATACAATGGTTTCTTTGGATATATTGATACATATTTCTTTTTATTAGTATATGGATATTTTGCAAATATGTCAAAAGGAAGTGGATATGCAGTTCCAGAATCGGAGGCAGGTTTTAATGCTATGCTTGGTATAGTAACTATACTAATTTACTTAATTTTATTATTGCCGATAAATTTTTATATGAAGAAAAAAAGTAAATTTAATTATAAAATATATTCAATAATAAATATCATTGCGACTTTAATAGGATTTATAATATTTTGGATATTTTTAGACAAAAGTCAAAAATTATTTTAGAATCAAGTTGTAAATATGAACAAAATAAAAGAATAGGTGGTTAAGATGGAAAAAAATAAAAAAATATATATAGTATTTATTATTGCTATAATAATTGATTTTTTAATATTTGGATATTTGATTTATAGCAATATTCGTTTGAACAAAAAAATAAATGATTTACAATATAAAATTGAAAGCACATTTCCATTGTACGATACAGGCATAAAAAATCTTGTGGAAGATATAGAGAAAATTCAACAAGATAAAGATATTAAAGAGAACAAAACTGAAAATAATACTACTAAAGCAGAAACATCTAAAACAGAGGAAGGTTATTATCAAGAGTATTATATAGAAGATAATAAGTGTTATACAAATTTTAATGGAGAGAAAAAGCAAATATTAACTCCAACAGAAATTGTAGATATTGCAGAAAAAGAGGCAAAAAATCAAAAATATCAATATCAAAAGCCAAGAGAGTCAGAATTTTATGCTCGTGGTAAAAATACTGATGATCCTATATCAATACAATTAATGGTAGGATTAGATGATATATCGAAATCATATCATTGGACAGAAGAATGGAAAAAGGCAGATTATGAGAATAGAATTATGTGGAAGATAAGATTATTTGATGAAAATGATCCACTAACTTCATTATATATTTATATAGATAGCAATAGTGGAGAAATTATTGGAGCAGGAAAATCAAGTGATTAAAAAATAAAGACTATAAATGGACAAGCCGTTTTTACTTGCCCATTTTTTTATAGAAAAGTGTAACCTTTCAAAATAATTGTTGTCTTATTAAGTGAAAGGAGTTGAATATGGAAGATAACCAAATAATAGAACTTTATTGGAATAGATCTGAAAATGCAATATTAGAAACAGATAAAAAGTACGGAAAATATTGTAATTATATAGCATATAATATTTTGCAAAATAAAGAGGATTCAAAAGAATGTGTTAATGATACATATTTGAATACTTGGAATGCTATTCCACCACAAAGACCAAATGTTTTTAAATTATTTTTAGCCAAAATAACACGCAATTTAGCAATAAATCAATATAAAAGAAAAAATACAAAAAAAAGAGAACAAACAATGGAACTTGTTTTAGAAGAATTGCAAGAATGTTCTTCAAATACAAGTATAGAACAAGATTTACAATATACAGAATTAGTAGAGAAAATCAATACATTTTTAGAGAATTTGCCTAATAAAAAAAGAAAACTATTTTTAGAAAGATATTGGTATTTTGAAACAATAAAAAATATTTGTTCTAAAAATAAAATGAGTGAAAGTAATGTGAAAACTACTTTATCAAGAATAAGAGAGCAATTAAGAGAATATTTAAAGGAGGCTGATATGTATGAATAATTTAGATTTATTAAAAGCATTAAATGATATTGATGATAAATTCTTATTAGATGATTATCAACCTAAAAATAGTGAAAACTCCTTAAATTATTTTAGAGGGAGGGGATTTAGTATGAAAAAATTAGAATTAAAATATGTTTTAAGCCCAATATGTGTAATGGCAATAGTATTAGTAAGTTTTGTAATGATAAACAGAAATAATAAAGATGATATTATTATAGCAAAGAATGATAATAAAATAGTGGAAGAATCAAATCCTAAACTAGAGAGTACAACAAAAGTAAATGATGAAATAAATATAAACAAATTAGAAATAGGAAGCATATTTAACTATGATGCAAAATGGGTAGATGCTAATTTGACAGAAGAATTTTTGTTTTTAAATAAAATAGACATACCAGAACATTTAAGTGAAATAAGACAAGGAAAAATTTATGTAAGAGAAAGTATTGAAGATAGTAATTATAAAGAATTTAGACAATACTCTATAATTTATACAGATAAAAGCGAAGAAGAAATAAAAAATATTGAATTTAATTTTACAAATAATAAATTGTTAAGAGATTGTGTTCCTGTAAATTTAGACGATGGAAAAGCATCTATAATAGATGGTACAATTGTAAAAATATTTATAGGAGAACGAATTAAAGAACCTACTTTAATATCTGGAGAGGCTTATTTTGAATATAACGATTATAAATTTGATATAAAGACTTATAGACTAACAAAAGAAGAATTTATAAATATAGTAACTTCAATAGTAAAAGAAGTAAAAAATGAAAATTTTAAAATAGAAGATAAAGATGTAGGACTAAAAGAATTAACAAGTGAAAATAATAGTTCAAGTGAAAAATATCCATTTTATTATGGAGGCAAATATGTTGATGAAAAAGGAAATAATGTTATTTTATTAACTGATGATAATGAAATTGCTCGAAAGGAGATTTGCAAGAAATTAGGAATAACAGAAAGTAATACAATTTTTAAAGAGGCAAAGTATTCATATAATTATTTAACAGAATTACAATATATGATTAGTAATGCAATGGCAGAGAAAGAACTTCCTTTTGTAACATCATCTTCATTAAAAGAAGAGACAAATAATATTGAAGTAATAGTAAATAGCAAGAATGAAAATGATTTGAATAACCTAAAAATGTATGACAGAAAAGGTGGAGCAATAAGTATTATATATAGTGAAAATAGAGCAATAGAAGAATAATCTTAACAAACCAATGCAGTAGTCAAAAGAACTACCACGCAGGAATTAAAAAATAGATTTTAGGACAGTATAATAGTATTGCGAGGTGGTAGAAAATGAATACTTTTGATAAATACTTACTGAAAAAGGATAATCTTTTGAAAAGAAGAATAGAAATAGATAATTCATTATATGAACAATTAGAAAAATTATCAAAGATATATGACGCATCAATAAATAAATTAGTGAATATAGCAATAATTGAAATGATAAAAACAGAAAATGTAAAAATTTATGAAAAGCCAGATAATGAAATAGTAGAGGCTCATAATTTTGCAATAAGAGAATCATCATATAGTAAATTAGAAGAATTTAAAAATAAATATGGATTGTCAATATATAAATTAACTAATATTGCAATTTATAATGCTTTAAATAGTGATAAATAAAAATAAGGGAACTATGAAAATGTGTAGTTCTCTTTATTTTTGCATAAAATGTAGAAAAATGTCGTAAAATTTTATTCAACTGATATAACTATAAAAGAGTTGTTTTGACTACTGAATGGGTTGACTAAAAAAATAAAAGTAGTATAATGTCTGTAATACACATAAAATCATATTTTTAAATGAAATATGTAATATAATAATAATCAAAAAAGAAAAAGAAGAAATAAACGAAAAAATTGTAGAAATTACAAAAATATGGTATATAAACAGGAAAGGAGGTTTTTTATATTATGAAGAAGACAGGAGTGTATAGACGAGTAGATGAATTAGGCAGAATTGTTTTACCAAAAGAAATTAGGGACGCACTAGAGATAAATATAAAAGATCCAATGGAGATATATACCGATGGAAATTCCGTAATCTTGAAAAAACTAGAAGATAATTGTATCTTCTGTGGAAGAACAAAAGATATTACAAAATACAAAGATAAAATAATATGTTCAAAATGTATTCAAAGCATTATGGCACTAAAATAAATATATTTTTTTAATATCAATTCACGAATATCGTGCAAAAAAATGGAGGAATTTATGGAAGAAGAAAAAGTAACAAATAATCAAAGTCCATATCTTTTAAATAGAAAAGTAAGAGTTTTAATTGCTGATGATGATAAAAGAATGGTAGATGAAATTATATCTAATATAGATATAGAAAATGAAGATTACGAAATAATAGGATATGCATTATCAAATGAAGAAGAAAGACAAAAAATAGAGGAGTTAAAGCCAGATGTTGTAATAACAGATATTTATAGAGGTCATTTTAATCAAAAAAATGCAGGGGGATATGATATTATAAAAGAGTATTCTGAAAAATATTTTGTGCCAAAATTTATTGTACTTTCATATACTCCAGAATTTACTGCAGATAATATTATTGGTAGATATGAAAAGTATCCTAAAATAGATTATGATGCAATGAAAAGACAATTACATTGTATAAAAATAACTGAAAGGTCTAGTTTTATGCAAGGATATGTTGAACGAGTTAAAGAAGAAAAAGTAGAAAAAAAATTAACATTTTTAGACAAATTAAAATTATTATTCCAATAAAAAATAGAGAGCCATAAAAGAATGAGAAAATTCTTTGTGGCTCTTTAACTTAAATCTTTATCTGCACCTGCATATAATTCATCTAAAGAAATTCCAAAAACTTTAGAAAGAGCAAGTGCTTCATAATCTCTTACAATTCTTTTGTTGTATTCAATAAGATAGATGTCTGAATGATATAAATTTAATCCGTATAAATCTAATCTATCACAAAGTTCTTGTTGTGTTAGATTCATTTTTGTTCTGTATTTTTTTACATTATGCCCAATAACATTTAATTTTGAGTTAATTCTTTTGATTCTCATTGTATCATTACTCCTTTCGACACAATTTTTTAATATTGTATTATAAGATGTTTAAGTTTTTGCACGAATATCGTGCTAGAACTTATTTTGTTAAGATTTAAAAAAAATATTCTCTATTTATAAGAAAAGTAAAATTCAAAAAAGTTTTATAAAAAGTAATGTTTTATCAATATTTTTCATTTTTTGTCATAATTTACTATTTTTTTCGAGCATAAATTACACTCTTAATTCTTAAAAAATTATTTACAATGTAAGCAAATTATTTTACGAAAACAAAAAAATACTTTTTTGTAAAATATTTTCCACTTTTCGCAAAATATGACAAATTTCGCAAAAAAAATATGCTATTATGTTGAAAAATCTAAAGATAAAATCCATCAAAGTACAAATGATGTATCAATATTTATTGAGAGAGAGGTAAGAAAGATGGATTTTGCTAAAATAAAACTAATTGCAAAAAGCACACAGTAATATATTCAAAAATATATTACTTGTGTGCTTTTTGATTTTTAGTAGTAAATATCCAATAAGGCACTCGCTATTATTAAAACTCCAAAGGAAAAAACAATGGAAGTAATTAGTAGCGTAGTGTTTTTTCTCTGTTTGCTACGCTTGTGAGGTGTAGTAAATTGAGGAGTTTATTATTTGCGTGTGATAAAGAAATTAAATATATTTTTAAAAAGAGTATAAATATTAGATTGGATATTTATGCTCTTTTTTTACGCATATTGTTGATTTTCTGTAATGGAAATCATAGCCCACCGACTTTCATTCAATTTTCAAACTTGAAATTGAATGGAGGTTATAGAAATGGAAGATAATGCAAAATGCTTTATCAAAATTAAAAAAGGTTATTATGAAGAAATTACATATAAAGAATTAAATAAAAGACGAAATGAAGATGATACATATAAAAATAAGAAATTTATACCGATTCAAAAAATGTTAATAGAAGTTTCTAAAGAAGAATATCAAGATTTTTATAAAGAGATTGAAAGAAGAAAATACATAAAAAAGAAATCAAAAGATTTTATATTTATTTCAATAGATGAAATAGATGAAGATATGGAAATAAGAGAAAAAAATTTACTTGCTGATGAAAAAACAAATGTTGATTTTGAGGCGGAAAGAAAAATTGAAATAGAACAATTAAAGAATGCATTACTTCAATTAGATGATGAAGAATATAAAATTATTAAAGCATTATTTTATGATGAAAAGTCATTAAGAGATTATGCTCAAATTATAGGAGTATCCTATGGTACAGTCCTTTATAGAAAAAATCAAATTATAAAAAAATTGAAAAAAATATTAAAATTTTAAAAATTTTTTTTAACAACCCCCTCATTTTTTCCTTTCAAAAAGTGAGGGGGTATAAATTTATCCTTTCCGATTTGAACTTTGACAATTGAATAAAATTCATTGGAAACACTATCAAATTGAGCCAGTTAAAGAATGGAATCAGAGCCATCTACTTAAATATTAGGTCGCTCCTAATAAGGCGAAGATGTTTGATAGAATGATACTTTTGCATAGTCATAGCACGAGCGAGATAAAACCGTCCCACGCAATGAGTGCAAGTCTGTTGCTAACAGGCAGGTGGAATTCCTATGAAGCAATTTAGCGAATTGCTGTCCAATGAATGATGGAGAGAGTGAATAAAGAAAATAATTAAAAAATAATATACAGGGCTATCTTGTTATTTGAGATAGCCCATAATAGAAAAAGAAAGGTTGAGATTATGTTGGACAAGATTGCAATGATAACTTTACTTATAATTATGATTATATTTTTTCTTGCAGTTTTATTTACATATTTAATTATACTGGGTGCAGATAAATTAGAAACTGCAGAAGAAAAAGAAATTGAAGATCAAGAACAAATGGAATATTTGAAAAGATGTAGAGATAAAAGAAAAGGCAAAAGTAATAATGGAAAGAAAAATAACTAGAGGAGATATATTTTATGCTAATTTAGATGGAACAGTAGGAAGTGAACAATCTGGAATTAGACCTGTAATAGTAGTTCAAAATGATGTTGGAAATAAATATAGTCCTACAACAATAGTAGTTCCATTAACAAAGAAAGTTAGATTAAAAATAAATCAGCCTACACATTTATGGATAAATCCATTTGGAAATATAAGATTTGATTCAATAGTATTAACAGAGCAGATAAGAGTTATAGACAAGAGTAGATTAAAAGAAAAAATAGGAATTATGAATGATAAAACAATGCAAGAAATTGATACAAAAATTTTAATAGCATTGGGATTAAAACAAATTTAGGGAGTAGTGAAATGGCTACTTCTTTTTTTATGAAAGGATAGATGAATTATGGAATTTAATGAATATAAACAAATAAATAATAAAAGGTATTCGCCAAAAGAAGTATTAGCACATTTAGTTGTAGCCTCAAAAGAAGTAATAGGAGAAAATGGGAAAGACTTAATAGAAAAATTAACTGGAATATTTATGGACAATATTAGTAACGGAGCAATTTTAGAAAAAGTTAATATAAAATCATTAGAAAAAATAAAAAATTACTGGAGTCTAACAATAGGACAAGCAGTTGCCTATGGTTATATTGTTTTTAGTAATTTGAAATTTGAAGATAAGAATTTTACAGAAGATGAAATTACAAATATGTTTGTATATGAAATGCAATTATACTCTCCAGATAATGCAGTAGAGTTTGTCGAACGAAAAGAAAAAGGCATATAGAAAAAGTTGGTATAAATCATTACATTTTCTAATATGGTTAAAGAGAAAAAAACAGGAGGTATATGTAAGATGCAAGATATTGAAAAAGAAAGAATAGAAGTATATGAAATAGATAATAAAAAATACACAGTTATATCAAAATGTGTGGAAAATCCTAATAATATTGATAGATTATATGATGTTTTGTGTAAGTTTGCAATATCAAAATTGAATGCAAGTGTAGAAAAATAAAAATCACACATTGGTAATAATTCTAGTAAGTAAATATAATTTGACTATCAAATATATATACCTCCGTAAAAAGAGGTGTTGAAAATGAATGAAAAGTATAAGGTCGCAGCATATTTAAGGCTGTCACAGGAAGATGGTGATAAAGATGTAAGTGATAGTATTGTTAGTCAAAAAAGCATCATAAACAAAAAAGTAGAAGAATTAGGCGAAGATTTTTATATAGTAGATTACTACATAGATGATGGTTATACAGGACTTAATACAGATAGACCAGACTTTCAAAGAATGCTTAATGATTTAGAAACAGGAATAGTAAATACAATAATAACTAAAGATTTATCAAGACTTTCAAGAAATAGTTTTGAGGCAAATTATTTTATAGAATTATATTTTTTAGAGAGAAATATAAGATATATTTCAGTTTTGGATAATGTAGATACTGGAGTAAAAAATTCTAATAATGATATGATACAATTTAAAACTTTAATAAATGATTGGTATAGCAAAGATATTTCTCGTAAAATAAAATCTAGTGTATGGGCAAGAAAAGAAAAAGGAATGTTTGTAGGAGCAATTGCACCTTATGGTTATAGAAAAGGAAAAGAGGACAAACATAAATTAGAAATCAATAAAGCAGAGGCTAGAATAGTAAAAAGAATATTTGAAGAATGCTCATCACGGAAAATCTATAAAAGAAATAATTGTAGGATTACAAAATGATAAAATTCCTAGCCCAACAAATCGGAAAATTTAACGGAGAAGAAAGATATAACTGGAGAGAAGAAACTATAAGAAGAATGTTAAGTAATAAAGTTTATTTAGGACATTTAGAATATGGCAAAAGAATAAATTTAAGTTATAAATCTAAAAAAGTTAAATATATTCCACCAGATGAATGGAAAATTGTTCATAATACGCACGAACCAATTGTAACAGAAGAATTATTCAATACAGTTCAATCAATGCGTTCTATGAACAAAGAAATTAAAAAGAAAAAACACGAGTGGGAATTAAACGGAATTGTAAAATGCAAAGAATGTGGTGCTAAAATGACATTGAAAGTTGAATATAAAAGAAATAATCCAAGTCAAATAAAATCTAAAAGAGTATGTTGCTTAAATGGACTTAAACGATATAGAGGAAAAGAATGTATAAAAGGAAGTAGAGGACTTGATGAAAAAACACTCAATACTATTGTTTCTGAAAGTATGAAAAAAATTGTAAAAAAACTAATAGACAAAGATAAAATAAAAGATTTATTAAGAAAGCAAAATTATGATACAGCATATAAAAATTATGATAATAATAAAGAGTTATTTTTAAAAGAACTAAAGAAAATAGAAGACGAAATTACAGAATTATATATGGACTACAAAAATGAATTACTGGATCAAGAAGATTATAGAAGATTCCAACAAGAAAAAACAAATCAGAGAAATAGAATAAAGAAAGAACTTGAATTGTTGGAAAAAGAAAAGCAAACAAAACCTGTTTTAACAGAAAAAAGATTAAATGATATTGTTCAAGAATTATTAAATATGAAAGGATTAAGAAAAGATATTATAGCAGAGATAGTTCACGATATACAAATTGATAATGACAACAATGTTCATATAAACTATAAATATAATATCTTTGATGAAATGGTAATATGAAAGATTATAGAGCAGGAATATATTTAAGGTTATCAAGAGAACACCCAGAAGAAAATAATAGTATTGAGGCACAAAGAGAAATTACAACAAAATATGCTATAAAAAATGGGTATAAAATAGTTGAAGAATACGAAGATAACGGCTACTCTGGAATACTAGATTCAAGACCTGCACTTAATAGAATGATGCTTGATATATCAAGAGGACTTATAAATATGGTTATTGTAAAAGACATTAGCCGTTTAACTCGTAACAAAAATAAAACAGGTTGGTACACAGAAATATTTTTTCCAGATAATGATGTTAGATTTATTTCAGTTACAGAATTTATTGATAGTGGGGATAGATATGAAATAGATGATACAATAATGCTACGAGGAATTGCAAATCAATATTATATTGCAGACATATCAAAAAAGATAAGAGCGAATAAACAAGCAATGAAAAATGCAGGACAATATGTAGAACATTATGCACCTTATGGTTATAAGAAGAAAGAAAATGATAAACATCAAATTGAAATTGATGAAGAAGTTGCAGATAATATAAGACTTATATTTGATATGTATGAAAAAGGAAATACAGGAACTCAAATTGCAAGGTACTTAAATGATAACAAAATAAAAAATCCAAGTAGATATATGAAAATGAAAAATGCTACTAAAAAATGGAATGGAGATACAATAATTACAATATTATCAAATCCATTTTATTGTGGAAATACAGTAACAAACAAATATACAACAAATTATATGAATAAAACTTGTAAAACAAATAAGAATAAGAAATCTTGGATTATAAAAGAAAATACTCACGATGCAATAATTTCAAAAGAGCAATATGATAAAGTACAAGAAATAAAGAAAGGAAAATATAAAAAAACTGATATAAAGTATGATTATTTATTAAGGGAATTAGTTTATTGTGGACATTGCAAATTAAGATACCAATATAAAATATATAAGTCAGCAGATAAAAAAAGATATTTATATGATAGTGCAGGTTTTAAATGTGGTACTGTTTATAGACGACCAGATAAATGTAAAAATAGTGCATTTATAAATGAAAAACATTTAAACGATATTGTAATAGCAGAAGTAAAACATAGATTAAGTTATATTAAGATAGATGAAACAACAAATAAAATAACTGATTATTATAAACAGAATAGTGAAGAATATAAAAACTTGCAAAAATATAAAAATGAAATTGAAAAACTAGAAAGAAGAAAGAGTGTTTTATATAGCAAAAAATGTGATAAGAAAATTACAATAGAAGAATTTAAAGAACAATATGAAAAAATAAAAACAGATATAAATAAATTTAAAATACAAATTGAAGAAATTGAAAATAACAACAAAAGTGATTTAGATGAAAAAAGAATAAGAGAAATAATTACTGATTATAAAAATGGAAAAGAAATTACAAATGAATTTTTAAAATCAATAATAAAGAGAATTGAAGTGTATTCTAATTTGAAAGTTGAAATCATTTTTAATCTCTAAAACCTTGAAATTTAGCAGTTTTGTTAAATTATTTTTTAAAACTAATTAACTGCAATAAACGGCGCACAACACAAGGAGGAGGTGTTGCAGCTCCAGTAGGTGGGCAAATATTTTCGGAGGTTTTGCCATATTTATGTCCAGATAATAAGGTGACTATCAATGAAAAAACTGAATGATCAATTTGAATGTAATTTAGTTAAAAAATTGATTTTAATATTAAAAAATGATAAGATTAAAATTATAAAACAATAATGAAATTTAAATGGTGGTATATATGAAAGATACAGTTATATATGATTATGATGAATTTGAAAAAGTAATGAAAGAAATAATAAAAAAGTCTATATCAAATACCTATCCAATTATAGAAATAGATAATAATTGGAGAACAGAATGTAATCTACCAATAAAGCATTATTCTATAGGAATTGGTATGAATCATATTGTTTTTTTGGCAGCATTTCATGGAGCAGAGATAATATCGACAGAATTTTTGATATATGTTATGAATTATATAGCAGAGAATGAAAAAGAATTTTTGGAAGTATTAAAAGATTACACATTAGATTTTATTCCAATGGTAAACCCAGAAGGATATATAATAACTACATCAACCATTAGAACATTAATTCCAAGGAATATGAGTGCAACAGATATAGAAAAAATATGCAATAAATATAGGCTGTTATACAAAGAAGATGATGAGGAAGCAATAAAAAGTGAAATAACAGATAACATAAAATTAAAACATTATCAAAGCATGTTTAAACATGCAACATATCATGATATACCAGATAAGTATAAAAAAATTAAGAAAAAAATTAAGAAACTATACCAAAGATATAAAATACCACATGGTGCTATTGTTGCATGGTGTGCAAACGCTAATGGAGTAGATTTAAATGCGAATACAAAATATAATAGAAATTTAACTAGAATAGAACAAGGTGAAGAAATATATATGTCTTTAAGATATAGCAATATACGATTCTCAGAGCCTGGACCGATAAATTGTCCATACGATAAAGATAAAGGCTTTTTACAGGAAAAAGAAACAATATTTATAAGTGAATTTTTAGAAAAGTTATATAATTCAAATAAATTAAGCGCAATATTCAATTATCATTCTGCAGGAGGATTAATAGACCAAAGGCCATCAGAGCTTGAAGATGATTTAAAAGACAGAAATATTAATTTAAAACATAAATCATTAAACAATTATATGTTTGCTAAATTCTATCAGTCAGCAACATATAAAAATTTAAATAATAAAGATGAAAAATATGTTATTTTAAAAGATAGTTCAATTATTAGAACTTTAAATGGTTTATATAGGGTATTGTATCCATTAGATATGTTAGTAGAGTTATCGGAATTAGGTGGAAACCCAATTGGACCATACTCAAATACAGAAAACTATAAAACAATTATGAAATCAAATTTAGAAGCAATAAAGAAAAGTATTAGTTATTTAAAACTTTCCAATAAAATATCTGATACAATATACTATTATATTAAAGAAAATAACATATTACTGAATGGAGATGAATTCATAAATAAAGGATATGAGCTCATAGATGAGATTTATGAAAGAATTGAAGAATATATACAAAGAGGAGAATGTGAAGAAAGAATAATTAGTAATATAAAAAAGATACTAAGTAATGGTTAAATATGCTTTAGCAAAATTAAATGATGAAAAAAACTGCAATAAACGGCACTTAGCACAAGGAGGAGGTGTTGCAGCACCAGTGGGTGGGCAAATATTTTCAGAGGTTTTGCCATATTTGGAGGTGACAAAAAAGGATGAAAATTTAAAAGCGGATAATTGAATATAAAAATTCTCATATAAGAAACATAGGAGAAGAAGATTATGAAAATTGATATTAATAGAATTACAGAGAAATGGGGATATAGTAAAAAATTAACAGATGCCTTAAAGAGATGTGTTCCTGCAATCATTAAAGGAAAAACAGGAACATCAGAAAAAGAAAAACGGGGACAAGAAATTTTTCGCTTTTTCAAGTTGAAAAATTTTCTTCGTCCTCATTTTTTCTCTGAAAGTTTTCATTTATATTAGTTTATCTGGATTCAGATTGAGTATTATTATGATATAGATCATCTGAAGAAGGCGAAATATTAGTATTAGGAGAGGATGGAGATTTTGTTTTAAATTGATCTTTAAATTGATTATGAGATGCACGATTTGAACAGGAACTAGGAAGTCCCGGCGGAAAAAGTTTACATATAATACGTCCTAAAAGTCCAGTACGATGTCTTATTGCTGTTTCTATTTCACTTGGTAATAAAGTATAAGCTTTTTCATATATTTTGTCTTCCAATAAATCATTAGGAGTGGTTTTAAACATATTTATGTATTCGGATCCTTGTATATCTGGTATCTCTTGTTGATAATTTTTTCTAACGCTAGCATGTATAAAAGCATCTCCATATAACTTTGCTCTTTTTGGTTCTAACCAAAAATATCCGTTTCTTATTATTTCTTTGCATAAATCTTCATCCATAAAAAATGCAGGACGAGGTGCCACACGTCCTTTTTCTAACCATTTTGAATCAGTAAATAGATTTGACTGATTTATTTTTGTAAGGCAAAATTGTCTAAATGTGGGATCTAAAAGAATATCTACTTCTTGTATTTTATTAGGGGATATTAATATAGGCAATGTAACTATAGTGATTGAGTGCCTTACGGCTGTTGAGTACCACCCATTTTTTACTCTTTCGCTATCTTCTGAACTCATCGGTATACCAATTTTATCTATACATGTTCCCATATTAAATGGATAAACATTTAGTCCAAGTTTTTTTAATAGTTTTACATTAATATTTTGAGTTGGCCCACATTGTCTAGTCATTGGCTCAGAAGTGATTGCGATATCTATAGATAAAGGAATATTTTTAACTGCATAAGTTCTGGCATTATATGTAACCCAATTTAAAAACACTTCGAATTCTTCTTTATTTAATCCAATATTATTATTTCCAGAAGTATATTCTTTAAGTTTCTTTTCTATTTGTTTTAGTTTTTCTAAATCTAAATCAGGAATTATTGGCATAAAATCACTATACATGTATTGTGATTGAGGTGTTTGAATATTTAACATTTTTATACCTTTCATTTATTTTATCATATTTTTAAATTTATTATATCATATATCAAAATTTGTTTGCAATAGCGATTAATGATGAAATTATTTTAAAAGATTATTCAGTTGATTTATTAATCTCCTTATTTTTCTCCAATTGACATTAAAATGAATATATTATATAATACGATTTACATGTCAGAAAGGAAGAAAATAATGATAAAAATACTTAAAAATTTAAATAAAAAAGATGTATTTATAATACTAATTTGTTTTATTTTAATATCAGCTCAAGTATGGTTAGAACTAAAAATGCCAGATTATATGTCTGAAATAACAAGACTAGTACAAACAGAAGGAAGCAGTTTTGAAGAAATAATACATAATGGTATATTTATGGTACTTTGTGCTGCAGGAAGTTTAGTTTCTGCCGTATTTGTAGGATATTTGGCTTCAAAAGTTTCTGCAACACTTTCTTTAAATATTAGAAAAAAATTATTTACAAAAGTTCAAAAATTAGCATTAAATGAAATAAAACAATTTTCTACAAGTAGTTTAATTACAAGAACTACAAATGACATAACACAAATACAAATGCTTATGGCAATGGGATTACAGCTAATTATAAAATCACCTATAATGGCAATATGGGCAATAAGAAAAATATTAACTAAAAACCTACAATGGAGCGCATTAGTTGGTGGTGGTGTAATAACATTATTAACAGTTGTTGGTATTTTAATGAAAGTAGTTGTTCCTAAATTTAAAATAGTACAAAAACTTACAGATAAGATAAATGAAGTAACTCGTGAAAATCTTACAGGAATAAGAGTTGTAAGAGCTTTCAATGCGGAAAATTATCAAGAAAATAAATTTAATGAAACAAATACAAAACTTACAAATCAACAATTATTCAATCATAAAATGTTTGCAATAATGCAACCTATGATGAACTTAGTTATGCACTCTATGACACTTGGAATATACACAATTGGAGCTTTTTTAATATATAATGCTGGGACATCAGAAAAATTAACAATTTTTAGTAACATGGTTGTATTTAGCTCTTATTCTATGCAAGTAATAATGTCATTTTTAATGTTAGCATTTATTTTTATGATGTTACCGAGAGCACAAGTGTCTGCTAACCGTATAAATGAAGTATTAGATACAGAAATTACAATTAAAGATGGGAATCAAGAGCAAGGAAAAGAAGGTTTAATAGGAGAAATAGAATTTAAAAATGTTTCTTTTAAATACCCAGATGGAGAAGAATATGTTTTAAAAGATATATCATTTACAGCAAAAAAAGGAGAAACAATTGCATTTATTGGATCTACAGGATCAGGAAAATCAACAATTATAAATTTGATTCCAAGATTTTATGATGTAACAGATGGAGAAATTTTGGTAGATGGTGTAAATGTAAAAGACTATAAACAAAGTTCATTACATAATAAAATAGGATATGTATCACAAAAAGCAGTTATATTTAATGGAACTGTAAATGATAACATTGCATATGGAGAAAACGGAAAAGAAGAAATAAATGAAAACAAAATCAAGGAAGCAATAGAAGTTGCACAAGCAAAAGAATTTGTCGAAAAAATGGAAAATGGATATGACACAGATTTAGCTTCAGGTGGTACAAATATTTCCGGAGGACAAAAACAAAGAATTTCAATTGCAAGAGCTATTGCAAGAAATCCTGAAATTTATATTTTTGATGATAGTTTTTCAGCATTAGATTATAAAACAGATTTAGTATTAAGAAAAGAACTTAACAAATATACAAAAGATGCAACTATACTAATAGTGGCACAAAGAATTGGAACTATAATGAATGCAGATAAAATATTAGTTTTAGATGAGGGAAAAATAGTAGGACAAGGAAAACATAAAGATTTAATGGAAAATTGTGAAGTATATAAACAAATTGCACTTTCACAGCTTTCTGAAGCGGAACTTTTGAAATAAATAAGTAGGAGAGGAAAAATGAAATTAGAAATTATAGATAATGTAGATAGTATATTTAGTCCAGAATTTGAAGACGATGATGAAAGTATGGGTGTGTGTGCATCAGGGATAATTACACCAAACAAAAAAATATTTGCACTGAATGGGCCATCTCCCAGAGGGAAATATTTAGGAACACATCCAGATACTCATCTTAGAATTATGCAAGAAATATTTGGATATAATAATGTTTCTGAGAGTACGTATTATAGAGTAATTAGAATAACAATAAGATTATTTTTTGATTTGAGTTCAAGAGCATGGAAAAGACAAGTAATATATGAAACTCCCAAAATAATTGTTCCATATGAATTAGAATTACTAAAATCACAAATAGAAGTTTTAAAATCTAAAGAAATTGAAATAGGGGGAATAGTATATGATGTTGATCCAAGAGATACGGAAACAAAAATTTTAGAAAATGTAAAAAATAAAGAATCAATTAAATATGGAAAAAAATACGGGGAGCCAGGAATAGATGGTATGCTACAATTTTTAAATGACAATGTAGTATTAGAAGGATATTCGCTACCAGAAATGGATGCATTAGAAAAATAGAAAGGAAGAAATCATGCCAAGATCAATGCGTGGAAATGGAGCAAACTCAAATGATAAAGCAAAAAACTTCAAAGGTGCAATTTTAAGATTATGTAAAGAACTAATTAATTATATATTATATGTAGTAATTGCATTAATACTAGCAATACAAGGTGCAAGAATAGGAATAAAAACTCCTAATATACTATCAAAATTAACAGATGAAATATCAAAAGGTTTGACGGGACAAATGAATATTTTAGCAGTAAAAAATATTGCAATTATATTAGGAGTAATGTATATTGCAAATGCTTTATTTATATTTATTCAAGATATTCTTATGGCAGATGTTTCAAATAATTTTGCAAAAGATTTAAGAAAATCAATTTCAAAAAAAATAAATAAACTGCCTTTAAGATACTATGATTTACATTCAAAAGGAGACATTTTATCAAGAGTGACAAATGATGTAGACACAATAGCACAAACATTGAACCAATCTTTAGCAACTCTAGTAACATCAATTACATTGTTTTTAGGAACGATTATAATGATGTTTCGCACAAATTCGATAATGGCCATTACTGCTATTTTAGCAAGTTTAATAGGATTTGTTCTAATGTTTTTGATTTTAGGAAAGTCTCAAAAATATTTTACTGCAAGACAAACAGAACTTGGTAAACTAAATGGTCATATAGAGGAAATATATTCTAGTTTAAATGTTGTAAAAGTTTATAATGGAGAGAAAAAAGCAAATGAAAAGTTTGACAAGTTAAATCAAACTGTTTATGAAGCAAACTTAAAAAGTCAATTTTTATCTGGACTTATGCATCCTATTATGAATTTTATAGGAAATTTTGGATATGTTGCAGTGTGTATTGTAGGAGCAATTCTTACAATGAATAATGTTATATCATTTGGTGTAATTGTTGCTTTTATGATTTATGTAAGATTATTTACAAATCCGTTATCACAGATAGCACAGAGCTTTACGTCTATGCAATCATCAGCGGCTGCTGCAGAAAGAGTTTTCGAATTTTTAGATGAAAAAGAAATGTCAGATGAATCTTCTTTTACAAAAAAACTTGAAAAAGATAAGGTTAAAGGAAAAATAGAATTTAAAAACGTAGTATTTCAATATGACAATAATGATAAACCAACAATAAATAAATTTAGTATGATTGCAAAACCAGGAGAAAAAGTTGCAATAGTAGGACCTACAGGAGCTGGAAAAACAACACTTGTTAATTTACTTATGAAATTTTATGATATAGATTCAGGAGATATAAAAATTGATGATGTATCTACAAAAGAATTAACAAGAGAAAATATACATGATTTATTTACAATGGTACTTCAAGATACGTGGTTATTTGATGGAACAATAAAAGAAAACATTAAATATAATAACGAAAATATTACAGATGAGCAAATTATTGAAGCATGTAAAATAGTTGGATTAGACCATTTTATAAGAACACTTCCAAAAGGGTATGATGCAATATTATCTGAAAATGAAAGTATATCTGCTGGACAAAAACAACTTTTAACAATAGCTAGAGGAATGCTTCAAAATGCACCATTTTTAATATTAGATGAAGCAACTTCAAATGTAGATACAAGAACAGAAGAAATAGTTCAAAAGGCTATGGACAAATTAACAGAAGGAAAAACATCATTTATAATTGCACATAGATTATCTACTATAAAAAATGCAGATTTAATTTTAGTAATTAATAATGGAAATATTGTAGAACAAGGAAACCATGAACAATTAATGGCAAAACAAGGAACATATGCAGAATTATATAATAGCCAGTTTGCAACAGTAGCTGAGTAATTTTCTTTCATTTAGGACGGTACTATTTACGAAAATGGATAGATTTGAAATTGGTTGTAATAAAAATGTCATAAAAAATTAATAAAACTGTAATAAAAAAGATAAAAGCCTTGAAAGTAAAGAATTTTTAAGGCTTTTTTGTGTTTGGAGTATATTATTAAATATGTACATTAATAATATGATAAAACTTATCAAATATAGTTAAACAGCCTACTCTAGCTTTTTTATTATTATTTAAACTAAAAAATTTATACAATTGACAAGTGCTTTGTTTTACAGTAAAATTTGAACAAATACTATAATATTAATTTACATATTTAATAATAATATGAATTAAATGGGACAAAAAAGAACAGGTACAGATTGCCCCCAGATTGCCCCAATAAAAAGGAAAGGAAGAAAAACAGATGAAAAAACAAAATTTAAAAAGCAAAAAGACAAATCGCAAAAATACTGCTGGAATTACGCTAATAGCACTTGTGGTAACTATTATTGTATTATTACTATTAGCAGGAATATCAATTATGATGTTATCTGGAAATAATGGGATATTACAAAGAGCAGTGGAAGCAAAGAAAAAAACAGAAGAAGAACAAATAATAGAAGAAGCCCAGATGGATATACTTTCAACACAATCCTCTAAATTAGCAGATGCTTTATCAGAGGTAGAACTTGAAGGAATATTATCACCAAAATATGGAACATTATCAACAGAAGAAGAAAGAACAATAGACAAAAAATTAACAACAACAGATGGAAAATATGTAATACCAGTATCAAAAATTTATAATGGAGAATTAAAAGTATCATTACCAACAATAGCAGATGCAGATGAAAAAAATTATTATGGAAATTTTATTGATTATGATGTAGATTTAGATGGAACAACAAATGATTATGATTGGAAAATATTTTACTATGACAAGAATAATAAAAACCTATATATAATAGCAGAAGATTACGTACCAATGGCAAATAGCCTGATGCCAACAATAACAGGAAGAACTGAAAATAGTAGTAATCCATATAGTTTGTATTGGCTAAATAATAATGGAAATATACCAAATGGAAAAGATGGCTCAGTAGATATATTCGGAGATGCTACACATAATGTAGCAACAAAAACATTAAATTTTGCCAATAAATTTTTAGCTGATTGGAAACCAAAAGTTACTGGTACAAATAGTGCAAGCGAAAATCCGAATGCAAAAATGGTAGCAACATTAATGGATACAAGTTTATGGGCAAATTTTGCTAATAGCACAAAGATAAATGGATTAACTAATAAAGCAGATGAGCTATCAGCAATAGGTGGACCAACATTAGAAATGTGGGTAAAAAGCTGGAA
>CAMIVO010000008.1 GCA_946401865.1 uncultured Clostridia bacterium | reverse complement strand
GGAAATTTAAGAGCATATTTATTTATGGATTCATTAAGAAGAACTTTAAAATATAATGGCTACAAATTAAAACATGTTATGAATATTACAGATGTAGGACATTTAACATCAGATGCAGACGAGGGTGAAGACAAAATGATGGTAGCTGCAAAAAGAGAAAATAAGAATCCATATGAAATAGCAGAATATTATATGAATAAATTTTTCGAAGATATAGACAAATTAAATATAGATAAACCAGAAATTATTGCAAGAGCAACTGAACATATAGATGTTATGGAAGAATATGTTAAAAAGATAATAGAAAATGGTTATACATACCAAACAGAAGACACTATTTATTTTGACACATCTAAACTTCCAAATTATGGAATTCTATCAGGAAAAAAACCAGATGAACAAAAAGCTGGAGCAAGAGTAGATTTTGATAGCAATAAAAAGAATGTATCAGATTTTGCTCTATGGATAAAAGCTCCAAAAGAACATATTATGCAATGGGATTCATTCTTTGGAAAATGCTATCCAGGCTGGCATTTAGAGTGCTCAGCAATGGGGTACAAATACTTAGGAGATGAATTTGATATTCATACAGGAGGAATTGACCATATTCCAATTCATCATGAAAATGAAATAGCTCAAGCACAAGGATTTTGCGGAAAAATTCCTGCAAAATTCTGGATGCATGTTAATTTCTTAAAAGTTAATGGCGGAAAAATGTCAAAAAGCTTAAACAACCTATATACATTATCAGATTTACAAGAAAAAGGTTATTCACCAGAAGTGTATAGAATGTTCAATTTGAGTTCAAGTTATAGAATTCCTATCAACTTTACCTGGGAAGCAATGGAGGCTAGTTTAAAATCTTTGATAAAACTTAAAGAGGGATATCAAAGTCATTTAAATGGAAATGATGAAATAGAAGATAGTGTAATAGAAAACTATGAAGAAAAATTTCATCAAGCAATAAATGATGATTTAAATATGCCAATGGCAATGAGTATAGTTTGGGAGGTCATAAAAAATCCAAAAAAATCTAAAAAGTTTGCAGATTTACTATTAAAATTTGATACTGTACTTGGACTAAAAATTGATGAACCTTATAAAGAAGAGAAAAAGGAAATACCTGAAGAAATAATAAAATTAGCAGAAGAAAGACAAAAGGCTAGAGAAAACAAAGATTGGGCTGAATCAGATAGACTTAGAGATGAAATTATTTCAAAAGGATATAGTATTAAGGACACAAAAAGCGGTTATGTTGTCAATGGGGACGGACCTTTTTGACAACCTTTAAAAACTGTTAATGGAAAAGGTCCGTCCCCATTGACAGTTTTTTAAAATGAAAAAAGGAGAAAGAAAATGGAAAAAAAGAGAATTGTTACTGGTGATAGACCAACAGGTAAATTGCATATTGGACATTATTTTGGCTCTCTTATAAACAGAGTGAAACTTCAAGATGAATATGAACAATATGTATTAGTTGCAGATGTTCAGGCTCTTACAGACAATTTTGACAACCCTGAAAAGGTTAGAAAAAATGTTAGAGAGCTTGTAATAGATTATTTATCTTGTGGTATAGATCCAGAAAAAACAACTATATATATACAATCTATGATACCAGAAACTACAGAATTAACTATTTATTATTCAAATTTAGTTACAGTTTCTAGACTAGAAAGAAATCCTACAGTTAAAACAGAATTAGCCCAAAAGAAAAATGTTTTTGGAGATAATATAACTTATGGATTTTTAGGATACCCGGTAAATCAAGCAGCAGATATAACTATTTTAGGTGGAGAAATTGTTCCAGCTGGAGAAGACCAAGAGCCACTAATTGAACAATGTAGAGAAATAGTTAGAAAATTTAATTCTATTTATGGAGATGTTTTAAAAGAGCCAGAAATATATTTATCTGCAAATAAAAGAATAAAAGGTTTAGATGGAAATGATAAAATGGGTAAATCTCTTGGAAATGCAATATATTTATCAGATACACCTGAAGAAATTACTAGAAAAGTTATGAGTGCAGTAACAGATCCAAATAGAATAAAAAAAGAGACCAAAGGAAACCCAGATGTATGTATGGTTTCATATTATCATAAATTATTTACTCCAGAAGAAGATTATAAAAAAGTATGTGAAGAATGTAGAGCAGGAAAACGTGGGTGTGTAGCATGTAAAAAAGAGCTTGCTCAAAATATAATAGAGTATTTAAAACCTATGAGAGAGAAAAGAGCATATTTAGAAGCTCATCCAGAAATAGTAGATAAAGTTTTATTAGAAGGTACAGCAAAGGCTAAAAAAGAAGCTGAAAAGACTATGAAAAGAATTAAACAAGCTATGAAACTTGACTACTTTGAAAAATAATTACAATTTTGACTGTGTTAAAATTTAATTCTTTTCCAAAGAAAAAAGACAAGTCATATTTAGTATGGAATAATTTTAACAAAAAAAGGAGTATATAAAAAGTGTTAAATTTTAAAAACGAAATTGCGAAATATATTGCAAATGCAACAAATATACAGCAAAATGAAATAGAGAGTTTTATTGAAATTCCAAAAGACAAGAATAATGGAGATTATGCTTTTCCTTGTTTTCGTCTTGCAAAAATACTAAAAAAAGCACCACCTGTAATTGCAGAAGAAATCAAAGAAAAAATAGAAGTAGATGAAAAATATATTACTAAAATTGAAATAGCGGGTGGATATTTAAATTTTTATATAAATAAAAAAATACAAATAGAAGAATTATTTAAAGAGTTTTCCGAAAATGAAGAATATGGAAAATCTAAAATTGGAAAAGGAAAAAATATTATAGTAGAATATTCTTCACCAAACATTGCAAAACCTTTTCATATAGGACATTTAAGAACTACTTTGATAGGAAATTGTTTATACAGAGTTTATAAATATCTCGGTTATAATACAACAGGAATAAATCATTTAGGAGATTATGGTACTCAATTTGGAAAAATGATAGAAGCCTACAAAATGTGGGGAAAAGAGTATGATTTAACAGAAGACCCAATTAATAAAATGATGGATATGTATGTTAAAATAAATGATTTATGTAAAAAAGATGAAGGAGTTTTAGAAAGATGTCGTGAAAATTTTAAACTTCTTGAAAATGGAGATAAATATTGTACAGAATTATGGGAAAAATTTAAAGAGCTTAGTTTAAAAGAATTTAGTAAAATATATGATATTTTAAATGTTAAATTTGATTCATATGCTGGAGAATCATTTTATCAAGATAAAATGGATGAAGTAATTCAAATTTTAGAATCAAAAGGAAGATTAACAGAATCAAATGGCGCTAAAATAGTCGACTTAGAAGATAGAGGAATAAACACACCTTGTATAATACAAAAATCAGATGGGTCAACAATATATGCAACACGTGACTTAGCAGCAATTTTATATAGAGCAAGAACATATGATTTTGATAAATGTTTATATGTGGTAGCTTATGAGCAAAATCTTCATTTTAAACAGATCTTTGAAGTGGCAAAAGACTTGGTAGATGAAAAATACTGGAAAGGCCTAGAACATATATCATATGGAATGGTAAGCTTGCCAACAGGAAAGATGTCTACAAGACTTGGAAATGTTGTAAAAATAGAACAATTAATTAGTGAAACAATAAATAAAGCAAAAGAAATAATAGAAGAAAAAAATCCAAATTTACCTGATAAAGATGAAGTTGCAAAAAAAGTAGGAGTAGGTGCAATTATATTTAATACACTAGCTTCAACAAATATTAAAGATCAAATTTTTGACTGGAATGTTGCACTTAATTTTCAAGGAGAAACAGGTCCATATATTCAATATACATATGTAAGAACTAGAAGTGTATTAGAAAAAATTCAAGAAATTCCTAATGTAAATGAAATAAAATTTGAAAAATTAATGGATGAATATTCTTTAAATTTAATTGATTTATTATATAATTTTGAAGATATATTAAAACAGGTAACATGTAAAAATGAACCAGGAATTTTAGCAAGATATTTAATAGATGTTGCCAAAAATTATAGTATTTTTTATAATGAAAATAAAATAATTTGCGAAGACAAAGAGCTTCAAAATGCAAGAGTATATTTAACAAATTGTGTAAGTAGAGTTCTTAAACAAGGAGCAAATTTATTAGGAATAGAAATGCCAGAGAAGATGTAGTTTTCTGGATTACAAATTAATAATAACATAAATTGGAAAGGAAGAAATTGAAAATGGAAAAAAGAAAAGTTGTATTAGTAGGAACAGGATTTGTAGGAATGAGTTTTGCATACTCATTATTTAATCAAGGAGGAGTAAATGAACTTGTGTTAATTGATGTATTAAAAGAAAAAGCACAAGGAGAAGCTTTAGACTTAGCTCATGGTTTAGCATATTGTCCAGCAAAAATGGACATTAGATATGGAGAATATGATGAATGTAAAGATGCAAATATAGTTGTAATTACAGCAGGAATTGCTCAAAAACCAGGACAAACAAGATTAGAGCTAGTAGAAACAAATGCAAAAATTGCTAAAGATATTGTTGAACAAGTAATGGCTTCAGGATTTAATGGTATATTTGTTGTAGCAAGTAATCCAGTAGATATAATAACATATGTAGTTCAAAAAGTATCAAAAATGCCACATCACAAAGTTATAGGATCTGGTACAATGCTTGATACAGCAAGACTTCGTTATTTAGTAGGAGAAAAACTAAAAATAGCACCTACAAATGTTCATACATATGTAATGGGAGAACATGGAGATTCTTCATTTGTACCATGGGAACATTGCTATATAGGATGTAAAAAATTAACAGAAATAATGGAACAAAGACATAAGTCAATGAAAGATTTAGAAAAAATTAGAGATGACGTTAAAAATGCTGCATATGAAATAATAGAAAAGAAAAAAGCAACATACTATGGAATTGGTATGGCTCTAACCAAACTTGTAAAAGCAATATTAAATGATGAGAAAACACTACTTACTGTTTCAACATATTTAAATGGTGAATATAATGAAAAAGATATCTATATTGGAATTCCAGCAATAGTAACAAGTAAAGGAATAAGAGAAGTCCTTGAATTAAAATTAAATGATACAGATCAACAAAAATTATCATCAAGTGCCAAAATAATTAGAGATACAATTGAAAGTTTGAATTTGTAATATAATTGTAACATAAAAGAAATAAAAACGTAATAAAAAAGTACTTGAAAAAAATATATAAAAATGATATTATAATTGCGAAAAACAAAAGATAGGGGGAATTTTAAATGTTTGTATTTGATTTAACAAATCCATTAACATTATTATTAGTTGTTCTTGCAACATCTTTACTAATATTTTTAGGACAAGAAATAAAGAAAAGTTCAGTAGCTATGATACCATTAGTACTATTTTTATTTTCATTAATTGCACATGTAGTACAAGTTTCTTCATTATCTCAAGAATATGCTTATTTATCAGGTGTCTTATATAGAAGTATTGTATGGGATTTCGTATTTATTTTAATTACTTTCTTTTCTTATTTGTGGATTGATGATTTAGAAGCAAAAAAGAACAATAAAAAAAGTATTGATAATAGCTTAGAATGGTTTTGGAGAGAAATATAAAAATTTTAATTATACTAAAAAATAAAAAAAGATTAAAAGCTAATGATAATTTACGAAGGTTTTTAATCTTTTTTGTGTTCATAATAATAAATTTGTTGTTATAATTCAAATTTAAATTTAACTAATTGTTATAAAGAGATATAATATATTATTTTTTTTCCATTCCCAACTGCTAACAGTTTGTAATAAAATTTTCCAGCGCAGTCGCTTCTCATATTTTAAACAAACTGTAACTTGTTGGTCCCCACATCCATTACAAAAAAATAATATATTATATCTCTTTATAAGGATAAATAATTAATAGGAAAGTTACGTATCGAAGGGAGAAAATATGAATTTAGGCATAACATATTATTTTTTGCTATTCATGATATATTCTGTTGCGGGTTGGTTATTAGAAGTTACCTGTAAATATATAGATTACAAAAAATTTATAAATAGAGGATTTTTAATTGGACCATATTGTCCAATATATGGATTTGGTGCAGTTTTAATTACTTTTTTATTATATAGATATGAAGAAGACCCAATTGTTTTATTTTTAATGACAATACTAATTTGCGGGGCCTTAGAGTATTTTACAAGTTGGGCAATGGAAAAAATATTTAAAGCAAGATGGTGGGATTATAGCAAAAGAAAATTTAATTTAGATGGAAGAATTTGCTTAGGTACTCTGGTTCCATTTGGAGTTTTTGGATTAATTTTAACATATATCACAAATCCATTTCTTTTAAATTGTTTAAACAATGCTAATTTAATAGTTTTAAATACCATTGCTGTAATATTATTTATTATTTATATTGTAGACAATATTATTTCAACAATTATAATTTTAGGATTTAGAAAAACTACAATAACAATAGGAAGAAAAGAAAGCGCTGATAATACTGAAGAAATTACAAAAAAAGTCAAAGAAATACTTGCTCAAAAATCTTGGGGTTACAAGAGACTTATTGATGCTTTCCCTAGCTTAGAGACAATAAAAATTAGAATTAAAGAAATAACAGATGAAGTAAAAGAAAATGTAAACGAACTTAAAGAGAATATAAATGAAAAAGCAGAAGATATAAAAAATGCTATAAATGATAAAAAAGAAGATGTAAAAAATACAATAGCTTCTAAAACTGAAATGATGAGAAACACTTTTAATGAAAAAAAGTAAAAATCTTTCTATGAATGAAAGTATAAAAATAATATAAAAAGACAACATAAATATTGAAAGTATTAAGGTTTAATAACTTAATTTATTTACAGAATAGTGTCTTTTAAGCTTAATTTGTGCTTTCAGAAAGGAAAGAATATGAAAATGGAAAACAAACAAAAAATTAATTGTACAGTTGAAAGCTGTATTTACAACAATCCTGACAACGAGTGCTGTAATCTAAAATCTATAATAGTAACACCAAAAACAAACACTCATACTGGTACACCAGATGAATCAAAATGTTCTAGCTATGAAAGTGAATAAAAAATTTGGAAAGCATTGCAATTTTTTGAAAAAAATAGTATAATATATAAAGTGTTAAAATATAAATTGAATAAAGAGAGGAAAAAATAAATGCAATATGTATATTTATTAAGGCAAGCACTTGTGTATATAACAGTTTTATTTTGGCTATATGAACTTGCAATAAGTCTTTGCTCATTAATTAAATTTAAAGAAAAACCATTAATAAAAAATAAAAAACACAAATTTATGGCAATAATCCCAGCACACAATGAAGAACAAGTTATAGCAAACTTAGTAGAAAGCTTAAAAAATCAAGACTATGATAAAAATTTATATGATATATATGTTATAGCAGACAATTGTACAGACAATACAGCAAAATATGCTGAAGAAGCTGGAGCAATTGTTTATAAAAGATTTGATGAAACCAAAAAGACAAAAGGCTATGCATTAGATTGGTTTTTAAAACAAAAAATAGAAGAAAAAGCAGATTATGATGCATTTTTTGTATTTGATGCAGATAATATAGTAGACAAAAACTTTATTAATGCTATGAACAGAAAACTATGTCAAGGAGAAGAAGTGGTTCAAGGATATAAAGATATTAAAAACCCTACAGAAAGTTGGATTTCAGCAGGATATGCATTCTTCTACTGGACAATGCACAGATTTTATCATTTAGCTAGATATAATATTGGATTATCTCCACTATTAAATGGTACAGGATTTATGGTAAAATTTGATTTAGTAAAAAATACAGGATGGGATACAGTTACACTAACAGAAGATATAGAGTTTTCTTTAAAACAAATAATAAAAGGAAAAAAATTAGGATGGGCTACAGATGCAATTGTATATGATGAACAACCAGAAAAATTCAAACCATCTTGGAAACAAAGAAGCAGATGGACAGTTGGACATATACAATGTACAAAGGAATATACAAAAGAGCTTGCTAAAGCTGTTAAAACAAATAAAACAATCATGAATTTTGATGGATTAATGTATATTATTGGAAGTATTCCAATGTTTGTAGTATCTATAGTACTATTATTATCAAATTTTGCAATATATTTACTAGATACAATGTCTACATTTGAACTAGTATTAAATATTCTAAGATTCGTAGTACCTACATTTTTATTCCCAATATTTACAGCATTATTTACAATGTATTTAGAAAAAAAGCCTATAAAACCTATGCTAAAATGGGCATTGTATTACCCACTATTTATGGGTTCATGGTTATTAATTAACTTTAAATGTTTATTTAAACAAGACACATCTTGGGAAAAAATTGACCATGTCAGAAGTGTAAAAATAAAAGAAATAGCATAAATGCCGGACTGGGATTTTGTTTTCTAAATCCTAGTCTGATTTTATTATATAAAAAGTTTTAATTTTCTATTGAATTACCAAAACATAAAAAAGTTAGGAGAAAATTGCATGTTTGATAAAATAAAAGTATATGCATTTGTTGGACCTTCAGGAACTGGAAAAAGTTATAGGGCACAAATGGTCGCAGGAGAAAAAGATACACATTTTATAATAGATGATGGCTTACTAATAAATGATAATAAAGTTATAGCAGGTAAATCAGCCAAAAAAGCGGTTACAAAAATAGAAACAGTAAAAAAAGCCCTATTTTTAAATGAAGAAGAAAAAAAAGAAATACAAAAAGCTATAAAAAAATATAAAGTAAAATCTATATTAATACTTGGTACATCAGATGGAATGGTAGAAAAAATTGCAGAAAATCTTAATCTTCCTAAAATATCTGAAACAATATATATAACAGATGTTGCAACAGAAGAAGAAATGAAAACTGCAAGAAATATTCGTGTTACAGAAGGAAAACATGTAATTCCAGTTCCAACTTTTGAGATAAAAAAAGATTTTTCTGGATACTTATTAGATCCTCTTCAAATATTTAAATCAAAAGGACTAGGGCAAAAACCATATATATCAGAAAAATCAATCATTAGACCAACCTTTAGTTATATGGGAAATTTTACAATATCAGATTCTGTTTTTAGGCAAATTGCAGAAATTCATGCAGAAAGAATGCCAGAAATATACAAAGTTTTAAAAACAAGAGTTCAAAATTATGGAGAAGGCCCTATAATATATATGGAAGTTTCTGTTGTATATGGTTTTAACATTCAAGAAAGCCTAAAAGAGTTTAAAAAGAATATTATAGAAGATATTGAAAATTTAACAGCTATGAATGTTGTAAAATTAGATGTTGTTGCAAAAAGTGTATACATAGAAAAAGTGAACCAGTAATTATACAATAATGTATAAAATACCTTAGTATAAATCTAAGGTATTTTTTTATATAATAAAAATTATATTATTGTATAATAGGAGGTACAAAATGGAGCCAATAGAAAAACTATATAAAAGGGATAAAATTGTAACAAGAAGTTTACATATAGATGAAGATTTGTATGAAAAATTACAATATTTATGCGAAAATGTATATGATACATCTGTAAGTAAATTAGTAAATATATGTGCAGAAACGGCTTTACAGAGTAAAAATAAAATTAAATTTTATAAAAAGCCATATAAGACAGAGTCTATTTATAGATCTATTTTATTTAGAAAAGAGTTTTATGATGAACTTATTAAAATTAGAGATGAAACAGGTATTTCTTTTAGCAGATTAGTTAATGGAAGTATAAAAAATTTCTTTGAAAAGTACGAAAACAAGAGGTTCCATATAGGGAAATAATAAAAAATAATAAAAATCTCTTGTCAAAAACAAAAATTAGTTATATAATGCAAATGGTATGAATTTAAATTCTTGTATGGAGGGCACCAATAAAAGCCTATGAACCTTGTCAGGTCCGGAAGGAAGCAGCAATAAGTAGATACTTTTATGTGGAGCTTTCCATAGAGGAATTTAACTTCACACCATTTTTTAAATAAAAGGAGGTGTAATTTTGGGGTATACAGCTCTTTATAGAAAATTTAGACCTACAAAATTTTCAGAAATGGTAGGTCAAGACCACATAAAAAAAACATTAATAAATCAGTTAATAGCAGACAGAGTTGGTCATGCTTATTTATTTAATGGAGGAAGAGGAACAGGAAAAACAACAACAGCAAAAATATTAGCTAGAGCAGTAAATTGTTTAAATCCACAAAATGGAGAACCTTGCAATGAATGTGAAATTTGCAAAGGCGCTCTAGATGGTTCTCTAACAGACATAATAGAAATGGATGCAGCATCAAACAATAGTGTTGAAGATGTTAGGCAAATAAGAGAAGCGGTTAATTTTTTACCTACAAAAGCTAAATATAGAGTATACATTATAGATGAGGTACATATGTTATCAACAGGGGCATTTAATGCTTTACTTAAAACCTTAGAGGAGCCACCTGAACATGTTAAATTTATTTTGGCAACTACAGAACCTCAAAAATTACCTGCAACAATTTTATCTAGATGTCAAAGATTCGATTTTAAAAGAATTTCAAATGAAGATATAATTAAAGATTTAAAATATGTATGTAAAGAATCAAACATACAAATTACAGATTCAGCATTAAACCTAATTGCAATACTTGCAGAAGGTGGAATGAGAGATGCTTTATCAATACTAGAAAGATGTAGTCAAGAGGGAGAAGACCAAATTGATGAAAATAGAGTAAAAGACTTAGTTGGAATACCAAAAACTACATATATAAATCAAATAGTAAATAATATAGTAGAAAAAAAATCGGAAGAAGCGTTAAATACTCTACAAGAAATTATTGATGATGGAAAAGATATTGGAAATTTAATTTGGGAAATTATCAAATATATTAAAGATATTTTATTATATAAATCAACATCTAAAACAGAGATGTATAATAATGAAGAGATTGAAGCTATAAAGAGTGTTGCAGAAAAGGTTTCAAAACAGCAATTAATAGACTTAATATGTGAATTCTCAGAAATTGAAAATACAATGAAACAATCATCTCAAAAATTAATTATTTTACAAACTGGTTTAATAAAATTATGTAATAATGAAATATCATCACATAATACAACAACTGGAGAAGGTAAAGCAGTAGATAATTTTGATTTAGAAAGAAGAGTTACAAAAATCGAAAATTTTTTACGAGCTGGTAATTTTGCAAAAGCTTCAAATTCAGGAGTAAAATATTCTGTACCAAATACAGAAAATACACAAAAAGAAGAAAGCAAAGTAGTTCCAAAGCCAAAATATAAAGGAAAAACTCAAGATTACTGGCCTAAACTTGTGGATGATTTTAAACAAGAAGGAAAAATGTTTATGTACATTAATCTTGCAGGTAGTGTTGCAAGAGAAGTTAATGATATGACTTTGGAAATTGATTTTCCAAATGGGATGAGCAAAGTTGCTAAGGACTTTTTATCAAGGCCAGATACAAAGCAAAATTTAAAAGAAACCGTACATTTAGCATGTGGAAAAGAAATGCAAATAAAATTTGTAGATAAAAAGCCAGAAAGTGTAGAAAATAAAAACTTTAACGAATTTGAAAAATTTGTTGGAGAAAATGATATACCATTTAATATAATATAAAAAATGATGTTAATATAAAGATGCAACATCAGTAATTAATAAGTGTGGGGACATATCTTAATGCCCAAAAGAAAGGAGATTTTTATTATGTCAAAAAGAGGAGGATTCCCAGGAGGTATGGGAGGATTTGGTGGAATGAACATCAATAGTTTAATGAAACAAGCAAAACAAATGCAAGCAGATATAACTAAAGAACAAGAAGATATTGCTGCAAAAGAATTTACAGCTTCAGCAGGTGGAGGAGCTATAGAAGTTAAAGTTTCTGGTGCAAAGGCAATTAAAGAAATTAAAATTAAACCAGAAGTAGTAGATCCAGATGATGTAGAAATGCTTCAAGATTTAATTATGACTTGTGTAAATGAAGCTTTAAGACAAGTGGATGATGCAACTAATGCTGCGTTTGGTAAGTTTAACATACCAGGATTTATGTAAAAAAATAAATAAAATATTAATCTAAAATTAAATCTAAATAATAAAAAGTTAAATAACTAGAAATGGAGTAAATTTTAGGTGGAAATAAACGTAGGATATTATAAAAAATTAAAAAAATTATTAATATTATCTAATATTTATGATTTTATAATTTCAATATTTAAAATAAAAAATATTTATATAACAATATTTTTAGTTGTATTAGGAATAGTTAGTGTTCTATTTTTTCAAAAATTAATAGAATTTCAAACCTATAGTCAAGAAATTCGAGAGAGCAGATCAAAAAAATATAAAATTTGGGCTGTTATTTTAGATGCAATAATAATTTTCACGTTTATTCTTTTAGGAGGCACCTATGATGATCTTTTTGAAAGAAATTCATTTTTTCCTATATATTCACTTGGTTTAGCAATAAAAATTGTTTGTCTTATTGATATAATGGATAATACAGTAGATGAATTAAAAATAAAAAGGAAATAAATAACATAAAAAGAGGATTTAATTATGTCAGAATACGCACCATCAATAGAAAAATTAATTGAAAGCTTTGAGCGACTTCCAAGTATTGGACATAAAACTGCTGCAAGGCTTGCTTTTCATGTCCTAGATTGGAATGAAGAACAAACTAATGAATTTTTAAATTCAATTGTAAATGCAAAAAAAAATTTGAAATACTGTAGTAAATGTTTTAATATTACAGATACTGACCCTTGCCCAATTTGCTCAAATTTAAAAAGAAATCAAGACACAATTTGTGTTGTAGAAGATGTTCGTGATGTTGCAGCAATGGAAAGAACTCACGAATTTAAAGGAGTGTATCATGTATTACATGGTTCAATTTCGCCAATGAATGGAATAGGTCCAGATGATATAAAAATAAAAGAGCTTTTAGCAAGACTAGTTGGGGGAGAAGTAAAAGAGGTTATACTTGCTACAAACCCTAGAGTAGAGGGAGAAGCAACAGCAATGTATCTTTCTAAACTTATAAAGCCATTAGGAATAAAAGTATCAAGGATAGCACACGGAATTCCAGTTGGTGGAGATTTAGAATATACTGATGAAATAACTCTAACAAAAGCTTTAGAAGGTAGAAGAGAAATCTGAAAAGTGTCATTGGGGACGGTTCCATTTGACAACTTTTTCATGTCATTGGGGACGGTTCCATTTGACAACTTTTTCATAATAAACATTATAATTAAAGGGAATATTTTATAAAATGATATATTTAATTAAAAATAAAGGTTTAAAAATAATATATAAGGATTCAATTATTGAACTACCTTCTGATTTACAGGAAAAAATAAATAAAAATTTTAAAAGTATAAAAAATTCAGGGGCTAATGTTTGGAATGGAGAAGTGTCTTGCGTTACAAGTTATAGTATAGAAGATGATTATGTAGAAATTATTTGCAAAAAATCTGATTATGCTCACTATTTATATGAAGAAAAAGTTGGATGTGAAAAGAAGTATCAATGTAGAAACCTAAGTGGAGGATGTTTAATTGAGACAATAGATGGTTACTATATAATTGGAGAATTAGATAATAGCACCTCATATCCTAACATGTTACAAGTTCCAGGAGGAAATATTGATAAAACAGATATTATTAATGGAAAAATAGATATAATTAAAACAATAATAAGAGAAACAAAAGAAGAATTAAACATTGATTTAAATGATGAAAAAATCATATTAAACAATAAAGTAAGCTATTTATATATTTCAGAACCAGAGCTTCAGCCAGGATGCCAAATATTTACAAAAACGAATATAAAAATGACAGCTGAAGAATTTAAAAATCATTTTGAAAATTACAATACATATTTAAAAGAAAACAATTTAGAAATAGAATTTAAAAAATTACATTTTTTAAAAAAAGAAAACGCAATTGAAGAATTAAAAAAGCTAAATAAACCAGTAAGATATTATTTAGAGCCATTATTTCAAATTGATATCTAATAAAGAATCATATAAAAGGAGAGTCTATTTATAATGTAGACTCTCCTTTTTAGTAGATTTTTCTTTTTGAAAAAAATCTGTTATATAATCTGTAATTATTTTTGTTCCATCATTACAATCTGCAGAAATGACATTTTTTAAGCACTCATCAAGTTTATGATTTTTTATAAAATCATTTAATTGCATATATATTTTTTTAGGATCATCACATTTAAATCCAAAATTATTATCAACTACATATTTATAATTATCATTTTCTTGCCCTTTAATAAATCCAGTAATTACAATTGCCGTTCCACTTCTTGCACCTTCCAAAATCATATTTGGACCAGCTTTTGTAAGTAAAATATGGGCATTTTCTAAAAATTCATTTATATTATTTACAAAGCTATGTACTTTAACATTTTGTGATATCTTTCCTGAAACTTGTTCTTTTATTAGCTTATTATATAGTTTAACATCTCTTCCACATATTATATTTATATTCGCATTTTTTATTTTAGATACTTCTTTGACAAAAAGAATATTTTTCTTAAGAGAAACAGATGGATTAACTAACAATATATTGATATAATCCTTTATAGTTTTAGGGGAGGTTCTTTTTTCAATATCATTTCTAATTGGAAAACCAGAAACAATTAATTTATTACTTTCAACGCCTTTTTTTACATAGTTGGATTTTATTAGATCTGTTGGTACAAATATAATATCTGCATTTTTATCTAGCCAAATTTTAGGAGGATTTACTAAATCAATAACATCTATAAAAAATGGTATATTTAATTTTTCTTTTTTAAGTAGATGTGAAATTGCTTTTGTAAACATAGGGTGATTTGAAATAATTAAATTAGGTTTATAATTTAAAATCTCTTTTTTTAGCATTTTTCTGGATTTTATATACATTAAATAACTTATAAAATCAGGAAAAACTTGAGAAAATAAAAAAGCAATATAAAAAATAAGTGGAAATTTTGTGGTTATTGGGATATAAGAATTTTCCAACAATTCTCCAGTTTTTTTCATAGTAGAAAAACAATCTATTTGCTTTACTTCATAATTTAAATCTTTTAACTGCTTTTCTAATGCATTAGCTGATGATTTATGTCCTGTTCCTGTTCTTTCTGATGTCAGTATTAATATTTTTTTCATAATTAAATCCTTTTTTATTTTGATTTTATCACAAATTTATCAAAAATGGAATAAATTTTTTGTTTTTATACAAAATAAATATGAATAAGGATTACATAAAGAAAGATTAAATATTTAAAATTTAAGGAAGGAATTAAATTATGAAAAATGAAAAATTTAAAAAACATATTTTGCCTATAATAATTGGCATTTTAATTATAGCAATTGGAACTTTATCATATTTTTTATATAAAAATATGGAAAAAACAAAAATTGCAAATGAAAACATGTATAATAGCAATTTGTATGAACTTATGAACTATGTTCAAAATGTAGAAACATATCTTGCAAAAGCTACGATTTCAAGCTCTAGCACACATGCAGCAGAAACTTTAACATATTTATGGAGAGAGGCAAATCTTGCAGAAACATATTTGTCAAATTTACCTGTTCAAAGTCAAGAGCTGGAAAATACTGCAAAGTTTCTGAATCAAGTAAGTGATTATAGTTATTCTCTTTCTAGAAAAAACATAAGAGGACAAGAGCTAAGTGATGAAGATTTCAATAATTTAGAAGAACTTCATAAATATAGTACATCTCTTGAAGATACTTTAAACCAATTAGCTTGGGATATAGAAAATGGTTCAGTTAGTTGGAAAGAACTGGCAAAAAATAAAAAAGATCAATTTAGTCAAGCAGTAGATAGTCAAATAGATATGTTTAGCACATTAGAAGAAAATTTTCATGAATATTCGGGGCTAATATATGATGGAGCTTTTTCTGAACATATGACAAATTCAGAGCCAAAAATGATAACTGGAGAAGAAGTTACAGAAGAAGATGCCAAAAATAAAGTACGAGAATTTATGCAAGACAAGAAAATTCAAGAAATAAATACATTAGAACAATCACAAAATACAAATATTCCGGCATATAATTTTTCTGTTAAAACAGAAGAACAGGATAGTTATGCTATATCTGTATCAAAAAAGGGTTGTTATGTAGTGTATTCAAATTGTAACAGAAATATAGGAGAACAAGTTTTAAGTTATGAAGATGCAAATAAAAAAGGTCAGGAGTTTTTAGAAAAAGTAGGTATACAAAATATGCAAAGTACTTATTATTTAAATGAAAGCGGGATTTTGACAATAAATTATGCATACAATCAAGATGGTGTAGTTGTTTATCCTGACTTAATAAAAGTAAAGGTCGCTTTAGATAATGGTGAAATACTAGGTTTTGAATCAACTGGATATTTAAATAATCATACAGAAAGAACAATAGATAAGAATATAATTTCGAAAGAACAAGCTAAAAAAACTTTAAACAAAAATTTAAATATAAAAGGTGAGGATTTAGCAATAATACCAACTGAATATAAAACTGAAATTTTATGTTATGAGTTTAAAGGAACTGTTGATAATAGAGAATTTATAGTTTATATAAATGCAAAAACAGGAGAAGAAGAAGATATTTTAGTAATATATAATACTCCAAATGGAGTGTTGACAATGTAGTATTTAACTAGGAATTGTCCTTAGAAATGAGGACAGTTCTCTTTTTTTGTTATTGATAGTATTTTTGATAAAGTAAAACAAAGAGTTACAATTCACGGTTTATTATAAATTAGCCCTGCCTAAAGTTTATATATTTATTTTTATGCGTAAATCCCTTCTTTCTAACAAAAATGTAATCCAATATATAAACTTGGCGTGGGCTTTTAGGATTTTGACCGTGAATTGTAACAACAAAAACATAAAAAGAACAAAAATTCGCAAAAAAGTATTGAAAGAGTTTTAAAAATATGATATAAATAGAAGAAATTAAATAATTAAATTCAACTATTCGGAAATACCGAACAGTTGGAAAGAGGAGATGATATTTATGGCAAATGATCTAGTAAACAAAACCGAAAAGGATTTTGAAAGTATCAAGCATATGGATGAGAATGGTACAGAATTCTGGTATGCTAGAGAACTAATGGTAATGCTAGAATATAGCAAATGGGGAAACTTTAAAAATGTAATAACTAAAGCAAAAGATGCTTGTAAAGGTAGTGATATAGCACAAGAAGAACACTTTGCCGACGTCGGGAGGGTGTTAAAAGTTGGAAATAATGCTGAAATGGAAGTAGATGATATAAAGCTTACAAGATATGCATGCTATCTTATAGCACAAAATGGAGATAGTAGAAAAAAAGCCATAGCATTAGCTCAAACTTATTTTGCAGTTCAAACAAGAAAGCAAGAATTAACAAGACAAGAATATGAACAATTAAGTGAAGATGAAAAGCGATTATACACTAGGAAAAATGTAAAAGATAAAAATAAATATTTATTTGATACAACAAAATTAGCAGGTGTAAAAAATTACGGAAAATTTAATAATTATGGCTATAGAGGGCTATATAATGGCGAAACTGCTAAAGATATAGCAAATAGAAAAGGTATATCAGAAAAAGAAGATATATTAGATTATATGAGTAGTACAGAACTTGCAGCGAACTTATTTAGAATTACACAAACTGATGAAGTTTTAAAAAATAAAAATATAAATAATGAAAATGATGCTTGTAAAACTCATCATAATGTAGGACAAGCTGTTAGACAAACTATAAAAAGAATAGGTGGTACTATGCCAGAAGATTTACCAACACCAAGTAAAAGTGCAAAACAAATTGAAAAAGAGAAAAATAAGCAACTAAAGACAAATGATAAAAAGAGATTAAAATAACAAAAAAACAAATAGGAGAAATAAGACAGATTTTGAGTTGTTCGGAAATTCCGAACAACTTGAGAAAGAGAGGTATAAAATGGACGAGAATAAAATGCATTTAATTAATAAAATATTTAATAATGAAACAATTAGAACTGTTTGGAATAAGGAAGAAGAAAAATACTATATTAGCATTGTTGATATTGTAGGTGTTTTAGCGGAAAGTAAAAATCCAACAGTATATTGGAGAGTCTTGAAAAAGAGGCTAAAAGAAGAAGGAAATGAAACCGTTACAAATTGTAACGGTTTGAAATTAAAAGCTAAAGATGGGAAATACCGTATAACTGATGTATGTGATATTGAAGGAATGTTTCGTATAATTGAGTCAATTCCATCTAAAAATGCAGAACCAATTAAACAATGGTTGGCTCATTTAGGAAAAGAAAAAATTGATGAAACTTTTGATCCATCGATTGCATTGCAAAGAGCAATTGATTTATATAGGGCAAAAGGATATGATGAAGAATGGATTGCTAAAAGAATGAAGTCAATTCAAGAACGAAAAAAATTAACTGATGTATGGAAAGAAAATGGAATTGAGAAAAATGTTGAATATGCAATTTTAACAAATGAAATATATAAAGAATGGTCTGGAATGACAGCAAAAGAATATAAACAATATAAAGGATTAAGGAAAGAAAATTTAAGAGATAATATGGATAATATAGAACTTATATTAACAGATTTATCAGAAGAAACCACAAAAAGACTTGCAGCTAAACAAAAGCCAAATGGATTGAAAGAAAATATAAAAGTTGCTAAAATGGGAGGACATGCTGCCAAAGTTGCTAGAGCTGATATTGAGAAAAATCTTGGAGAATCGATTGTAACTAGAACAAACAGATTGAATTATAAATATATTGAGGAAGAAGAAAAACAAATAGAAGTAAAAGAAAAGGATAAAAAGAAACTAAAATAACTAATAAAAAATTTAGTTAGTTAGTATTGCCAACCAACTGGTAACAAATTGTAGCCAACTAAATAAATTAATGTATTGCAAATATCAAAAAACATATAGCACCGTAGGAAAAAACGACATTGCTAAAAGACAGTAATGAAGAAACTGAGTTGGCTACAATTTGTAGTCATCTGAAAAAAGTTCTAAAATTTTGAGAAAGGAAAAATAGAAGTAAAAGATTTATCTAAAGAATTTGCAGTACTTAGCTTTGAAAAGGCTTAAAAGCTATAAGAAATAGGATTAGTTGCAACATCAACAAAAAAGATGGATGGTATCAAATAATTGAATAACAGATAGCATGTATAAGATATTCAAGTTGGGACAAAATTAAAAATTTTTTTTGTAACATTTAACAAATTTTGTAATAAATATGTTATAATTAAAAGAAAATTTATATTTAGTAAAAGGAGAAATAAAAATGCCTATAAGTTTAAAACCACCTAATGTGGAAACATATCATAAATTATCAAAAAGAAGTAGAGTATCATTAGAACAAAAAATAGAAATATTTGAAAAATTTATGCAAACAGGAAAAGAATTAGTAGGAAATACAACTTTTGAGGGATATCCAATAGGACAATGGGCTGTGCAAATTAGAAATAGGTTTAATAGAATAAATAAAGGTAAAGATGATAGAGGAAAAATTAATCTAACAAAAGAACAACTAGAAAAATTGGAAAGTATGGGCATTTTAAAAAGGCAATTTGATTCAGCAATAGATGAAAAAATTGATAGTTTAGTTGAATGGAGAAAAAAATATCCGAAAATAAAAATAGTACCTATGGCAATTGAAATAGAATTAAGGAAATATGCTAAAACAGAAGATGAATTTAGAAAAATTCAAGAAGAATATAAAAGAATGCAAAGATACTATGATTATGTAAGATATAGAAAATATCAAGGAAAATTAAATGAAGAACAAATGCAAAAATGCAAAGAAGGAGAAGTTGGAGGAGTATTTGGATATTCTACAAAAATAGAAGAATTAGCAAAAAAATATGGAATAGCAGAAAAAGATGTGGATTATTTATTAACTGAATATGGTACAATGGACAATGCTTATGAAATGTATAATAAAGGTGAAACTTACTCAGAAACATTAGAAAGAATAATAAAAGATGCAATTGATGTTAATAATAATCATAATAGAGGCTATGATATGTTATGGTGTGCTTTAGGAATGCCTAAAGAAGGAGAATATTTTTATTCTTCAGAGGAAATGAAAAAACTTATTGATAAACAACTAACTGAAAAATGGAAAATTGTATTAGAAAAAAGATTTGGATTAGTAGATGACACAAAACCGAAGAAATCAAAAGAAATTGGAGTTGAGATAGGTGTAACAAGGGCCAGAATTGAAGAAATAGAGAAGAGTGCACTTAGAAGGTTAAAACGTAATCCAAAAAGAATGAGTGAAGTTATTAAATATTCCTTTAAGTATAGTCCTGAATTTATAACAGATAAAGAAAGAGCGCAAATAGAAAAAATAAAAAAAGACATTCGATTACAAAATGGGGATTTATCTGAAAATTTAAAAAAATTAGAAGAATTTGAAAGGATAATTGAAAAGAGAATGTCAACTCTAAATTCATCAAAAATAGGATTAGACCAAAAATTAGGAGACAAAATAGATGAATTGAAAGTCGAAAATCTTGATTTCACAATAATAACATTTAAATGCTTAAAAAAAGCTGGAATAAATTCATTATATGATTTGACACAAATGACAAGAAAAGAAGTTATGAGAATCAGTGGTTTAGGGCCAAAACGTTTGGATGAAATTGTTGCTAAAATGCAAAAATATGGAATATCTTTTAAACAACCAGAACAAAAAGGAAAGGCAATAGGATTAGGCCAAGAATTAGGAGATAAAATAGATGAATTGAAAGTCGAAAATCTTGATTTCACAATAAGAACGGTTAATTGCTTAGAAAGAGCTGGAATATATTCATTATATGATTTGACACAAATGACAAGAAAAGAAGTTATGAGAATCAGAGGTTTAGGGCAAAAACGTTTGGATGAAATTGTTGCTAAAATGCAAGAATATGGAATATCTTTTAAACAACCAGAACAAAGTGAAGAGGAAAGGGCAGTGGCAGAGAAAAGCGAAATAATAAGAAGAATAATTTGGAAGCAACAAGAATTAGGTGCTCTAGAAAAGGAAATATCAGGATCAAGAGGTAAAGGAAATTCTAAGGATGAATAATAATGGAATGATAGAATATAAGGAAAGTTTTATAACAAAAATAAAAAATCACTTTAAAAGATTATTTGGACGAAGCAAAGAACAAGATAATGATGTTCAAAAAGAGTCTATAAATAAAATTTCAGAAGAAAGTCAAGAAATACAAAGTAATTTTATTGATAATATAAAAGTAGATGCCAAATTTGTAAATTCTGTAATTGACAAAAATAATTTTTTAGAAGAGATTGACGGAAATGAAGAAGCATTAAATATGTTATCAATAGACAGACTAAAGGAGCTTGAAAAATATTACGATAGTGCTATTGAAGAAAATAAAAAGAAATTAAAGAAATTAAAATCATCATCATAACAATTATAAAACTCTGGCACTTGCTAGAGTTTTATTTAAAAAGTTTAAGAAATATGCTATAAATAAAATATCGGATGAAACAATATTATAGACCATTATGTCGATGCCGGCAAAATGATAAAAAACGGGAGTTGTAAATAAGGAAATTGACGGATAGTATTAGTTAAATTAAGCTAAATACAAATTGTAGTCATTTAAAAAAGTTCTAAAATTTTGAGAAAACAGCTTGAAATTTTAGAGCTTTTTATATTGAAAATTCACAAAATATAGAATCTTTTCATAAAATATAGCAAAAATTAAAATTTTATGAAAGGAAAAATAGAAAAATGTCGAGTTACA
Source organism: uncultured Clostridia bacterium (assembly GCA_946401865.1). GTDB lineage: Bacteria > Bacillota > Clostridia > TANB77 > CAG-508 > CAG-269. The sequence continues at coordinate 26,001 of CAMIVO010000008.1, read as the reverse complement.
TAATAGAAGGAGGAAAAAGACTACAAGGAGAGTCTTATGTTTCAGGTTCAAAAAATGCGTCACTTCCAATAATGGCAGCAAGTATATTAAACAAAGGAATAACAAAATTATATAATGTTCCAAATATTCATGATACACAAATGATGATAGAAATATTAAAAAGTTTAGGGTGCAAAGTAAAGAAAAATCAAAACAAAATTGTAATAGATTCAAGAAATGTATGTAAATATGAAATACCAGAAAATTTAATGCATCAAATGAGGTCATCTGTAATATTTGCAGGAGCTATATTAGGCAGATATAAAAAGGCAATTTTTTCATATCCAGGGGGCTGTGATATTGGTTCAAGACCAATTGACCTTCATTTAAAAGGATTTGAAAAACTCGGAGTAAATATAAACAAAAATTTTGGAAAAATAATTTGTAATGTAGAAGAAATAACACCATGTGAAATAAATTTAGATTTTCCAAGTGTTGGAGCAACAGAAAATATAATGCTTGCAAGTTGTTTAGCTAATGGAACAACAACAATTGTAAATTCTGCAATGGAGCCAGAAATTACGGATTTACAAAATTTTTTAAATCAGATGGGAGCTAAAATTAGTGGTGCTGGAACAAATATTATAAAAATTCAAGGAGTAAATAAACTAAAAGATGTAAGTTATAATATAATGCCAGATAGAATAGAAGCAGGAACACTTTTAGGAGCTACTGCAATAACAGGTGGAGAAATTTTACTAAAAAAAGTTGAAATCAATCATATTACTCCAATTATAGACAAATTAGGACAAATGGGATGTAAAATAAAATTAAAAGAAAGAGAAATTGAGTTAAAAGCACCAAAAAGATTAAAAGCAATTGATATAAAAACAATGCCATATCCAGGATTCCCAACAGATATGCAGGCAATAATGGGAGCGTGTTTAACCATGGCAAGTGGAACATCAATAATAACAGAAAATATTTTTGAAAATAGATTTAAATATCTATCAGAATTAGAAAAAATGGGAGCAAAAGTAAAAATAGAAGGAAAATCTGCTATAATAAAAGGAACAAGAACTCTTTATGGAACAAAAGTTAATTCTACTGATTTAAGAGGTGGAGCAAGTATGGTTTTAGCCGGACTTAGTGCAAAAGGTACAACTAAAGTAGATAATATAGAATATATATTAAGAGGGTATGAAAAATTGGATGAAAAGTTAAATAACTTAGGGGCAGAAATATATAAAATTTAATAGAATTTCAATTTGGGAGCAGGTGCTTTTTAAAAATGACATTTTAATTTATGACTTGTTCCCAGATTGAAAAAAATTATTTTTGACAAGTTATATTTTAATGTGGTAGAATAAGTAAAAATAAAAACAAAAATTCAAATTGGAGGAATATATTATGGGATTTGTTGTTGCAGTAGATGGACCTGCAGGAAGCGGGAAAGGAACAATTACAAAATTAGTTGGAGAAAAAAGAAATTTAGTATATATTGATACAGGAGCTTTATATAGATGTGTAACTTTATATATAATAAAAAATAATATAGAATTAGATGATATCACAAGTATTAAAAAATGTTTAGATAGTGTAAATATAGAATTTAAAAAAGAGAATGGTCAAGATTTAGTTTTTTTAAATGGGGAGGACGTAACTAAAAGAATAAGAGAAAAAGATGTAGATGAATTAGTATCTCCAGTTTCTCATATTGTAATTGTAAGAGAAAACATAACTACCTTATCAAGGAAAATTGCAGAAGGAAAATATGTAATCATGGAAGGTAGAGATATTGGAACTAATGTATTTCCTAATGCAGATGTAAAGATTTATTTAGATGCAACCCCAGAAGAAAGAGCAAAAAGAAGATTTAAACAAAATAAGGAAAAAGGAATTAATACTCCATATGAAGAAATATTGCAAAGCATAATAATTAGAGATAAAAATGATAAAACCAGTAATGTAGCTCCTCTAAAACAAGCAGAAGATGCAATTTATATTGATTCATCTAATATGACAATAGAAGAAGTAGTAAATAGAGTAATTGAAATAATTGACGAAAAAAAAGTCTCATTTGGTGACGGGGAGTAAATAGGTTATTTTTTCGTCCCATTTGGTGACGGGGAATAAATAGGACAAAATAAAAAAATCTCATTTACTCCCCGTCACCAAATGAGACAAATGAGACAAAAAGAAAGAAGGGTTTAATAAATTGAAAAACATATACTATAAAATTAAAAGGCATGTTATAAGATTTTTAATATTTATATATTTAAAAATAGTATATAGAATTAAAGTAATTGGAATAGAAAATATTCCTAAAAATGGACCTGTAATTTTTTGTGGGAATCATAGAAATTTTTTAGATGCACCATTAATGGAAGTTACATGTAAAAGAGATGACACCCGATTTTTAGCAAAGGAGGAACTTGCAAAAAATTGGTATTTAGCTCATCTAGGAAAAGTTTTTGATGTTATTCTAGTAAAAAGAAATGCTAAAGATTTAGGGCCAATGAAAGATGGATTAAAAACTTTAAAACAAAACAAAGCCTTAGCATTATTCCCAGAAGGAACAAGAAATGGCTTAAAAAAAGGAATTAAACCTAAAACAGGAGTTGCCTATTTTGCATTAAATTCAGATGCAAAGGTGATTCCAGTAGGAATTAAAGGTGGAGAAAAACCATTTGAAAAGGCAATAATAACATACGGCAAACCTATAGAATTAGAAGAATATAAAGAAACTAAAAAAGAAAAAGAAACTGCTGAAAAAGTTACAGAGATAATTATGGAAGATATAATTAAGTTAGTACAATAGAAAAGATTTCCTTGTAAAACCATCAAAAATAGTGTATAATAAAATATGTACTGGGGGTGTAATGGTTTCGACATTGCTCTAGAAGTATAAATAGCGAGTAGTGGATGGTCGCTTCGGCCACTATAAAAAAGCGAAAATAAATTTAAACGCTGATAATACAGAATTAGCATTAGCTGCCTAAGCGCAGTTACGCCTTTTACTATGTTCCCACGCATAGTAACAAGGTGTCAAATTAGTGGGAAACAAATCTATTTGGTATCTTTGAAAATAGAGGGTATTTAAAAGATATATTTAAGCTAAACACGTTTGCTTGTATAGTTTAGATGAATAATTATAGCAAACTGCACTCGGAGAAGTTTATATGGAAGGGGTAGTGGACAGGAGTTCAAATCTCCTCACCTCCACCAAAAGTTCAAACAAGTTTTAACAACTTTTTGTTAAGACTTGTTTTTCTATCTAATTGACATAGAATAAAATCACAAAAAAATGAGAATAATAATATAATGTAGTTGACAATGTATTTACAATGTGATACAATAAAAACATAATATAAAGGAGGAATTTAACAATGTCTAAAACAACAACAATGAATATAAGAATCGAACCTAGTTTAAAAAAGGAAGTAGAAGAAATATTAAAAGATTTAGGAATGAATATTTCAGATGCCATAACAATTTATTTTAAACAAATTGTTTTAACTGATAGTATTCCATTACAAATAAAAAGACCAAAATTTAATAAAGAAACACTAGAAGCAATAAAAGAAGCTGATGAAATAAAGAAACATCCAGACAATTATAAAAGCTATAACAACATTTATGAAATAATTGAGGAGATAGACAATGAAGAATAAATATGAAATCAAGATGACTAGCAGATTTAAGAAAGATTTAAAGACATTAAGAAAACGAAATTATTTTGATGTAAATTTATTAAATGAAATAGTGGAAAAATTGGCAAATGATATTCCTTTAGAGGCAAAATACAACAATCATTTATTAGAACCTAAAAGCAAACGGTTTATGGGAATGTCATTTGAAGCCTGATTGGTTATTAGAATACGAAAAGAATAACAATATTTTGATTCTAACTTTAACACGAACAGGATCACACTCTGATTTGTTTGAATAATAATATTAAATAAAAACTGGTTTTAACAATTTTTTGTTAAGACTTGTTTTTTTATTCTTAGAAAATCTAAATTCCGTTTTTTTTCTATTTACAAAAATCTAAAAATGGTGTAATATAAGAGCATAAATTAGCAATAATAAAAATAGCAAATGTAGGAAGGATGAATTTTTAATGAGATTATTAGAAAACAAAACAGATGAAGAAGAATATACAAAGTTTTTAGAAAATCATGAAAGATGTAATTTTCAGCAATCTTTGGAATGGGCAAGAGTAAAAACAAGCTGGAAAAGAGAAGTAATACTTGCAGAAGATAACAATAAAAAAATAATAGGTTCACTTATGGTATGGGTTAGAAAGATACCAATTTTTGGAAATATAATGTATTCTGCAAGAGGACCAGTATGTGATATCCATGATATGGAAGTATTACAACAACTTGCTGAAGGAGCAAAAATTCTAGCAAAAAAATATAATGCTATTGTTTTAAGAATAGAGCCAGATATAAAAAGTGATGATGAACAATTTAAAAATATAATGCTACAACTTGGTTTTTCAATTAAAGATAATGCAAAAAATTTTAGAGATGAAATTCAACCAAGATATGTATTTAGACTAGATACAAAAGGAAAAACAGAAGATGAAATATTTAAAGCATTTCATCAAAAAACCAGATACAATATTCGTTTAGCTACCAAAAAAGGGGTAACTATTAAAGATGGCACAAAAGAAGATTTAAAAGACTTTCACAAAATTATGATAACCACTGGAATTAGAGATGGTTTTATTACAAGACCGTTAGAATATTTTGAAAAAATGTATGATGAACTTGGCCCAGAGCATATGAAAATTCTAATGGCATATTACGACAATGAGCCAATTTCAGGTGTTATTCCAATAATGTATGGAAATAAAACTTGGTATTTATATGGTGCAAGTAGCAATGAACACAGAAATTTAATGCCAAATTATTTATTACAATGGGAAATGATAAAAATAGCATTAAATAGAAAAAGTGACATATATGACCTAAGAGGAGTTCCAGGAATTGCAGATGACAGTAATGGCTTATATAGATTTAAAAAAGGATTTGGTGCTGAATACACAGAATTTGTTGGAGAAGTATATATGCCATATAAACCTTTAATGTACAACTTATATAAATTCTCAGAAAAAGCATTCAGAAATTTAAGAGCATTAAAGTTGAAATTTAAAAAATGAAGTAAGAGTTAGAAGATAGGAAATTAGAAGTGGAGGAAAAATGAAATCACTTGTAGTAAACAGAGAAGATTTAAAACATAATATTAGAACTATTAAAGAAATTGCAAAAGACACAGGAAGACTAGATAATCATAAAAATATAGAAATAATAGCAGTTGTTAAGGGAAATGGTTATGGTCTAGGACTTGTTCCTTATTCTAAGTTTTTAATAGACAATGGAATTGATTTTTTGGCAGTATCAACTTTAGAAGAAGCTCTTCAACTTAGAGAAGCAAAAATCCAAGCAAAAATTTTAATGCTTTCATCAACAGCAATAGAAAAAGATGTGGAAAAGCTTGTTCAAAATGATATTATTTTAACAATTGGATCTAAAGAAGCTATAGAAACTGCTCAAAAAATTGCAGAAAAATTAAATAAAACAGTAAAGGTTCATTTAAAAATAGATACAGGTTTTGGTAGATATGGATTTTGCTATAATGAAAAAGAAAAAATATTAGAAGCATTAAAAAATGCAAATAATATTGAAATAGAAGGAACATTTTCACATTTTACACTTGCGTTTTTTGAAAATAATAAATTTTCTGAAATACAATTTAAGCGTTTTATAGATGTAATAGAATATTTAAAAGAAAATAAAATTGAAACAGGAAAGCTACATATATGTAATTCATCAGGCTTTTTAAAATTTAAAGACAAAAGGCTAAATGCAGTAAGAATAGGTTCAGCTTTTTTAGGAAGACTTTCAATTCCAAATACATATGGCCTAAAAAAAATTGGATATTTAAAATCACAAGTGGCAGAAATAAAAGAACTAAAAAAAGGGTATAATATAGGGTATTCTAATGCATATACCTTAAAAAAAGATTCTAAAATAGCTATTATACCAGTAGGCTATGCAGATGGTTTTAATGTTAGAGATGATAGAGATATGTTCAGAAAAATAGATAGATTGCGTTACATTGTAAGAGATGTGAAAGACGCTTTTAAAGATAAATCTTTATATATTGACATTAAAAATAATAATGGTAAATATGAAAAATGTAAAGTTATAGGAAGACTTGGAATGTATCATATAACTGTCGATATAACTGGAAAAGATATAGCAATTGGATCTAGTGCAAAACTAAATGTAAATCCAATATTTGTAGATAGTAGCATTAGAAGGGAGTATATAAGTGGAGAGTAATGAAGAAATAAGAGAAAAGTTTTTTAAAATGAATTTTTTTCAAAAAGTATGGTATTCAATCTCAAAATTTGAAAAATACCCAGAAATGGCTGCATTAGGCGTAAAAAAGGCAATTTTATATTTTACAGAATTAATATTAATTACTAGTATATTATTTACTGGAATATATGTATATAATATAAACAATAGCAATAATCAAGAAAATAGTATAAGTTTTTTGCAAAAAAATGTAAAGTTATTAACAAAAAATTCAAATATAGATGAAGAACAAATTGAAGAAAATCTCGTAGAGCAGTTACAAAATGAAAAGCCCGAAATACGTGTTTTATATATTGGATTTTTATTCTTTATGTTATTATTTTCAGCAACACTTATAAATGTTTTTACATTATCTCTTTTTGGAATATTAACTTGTTTTTTAGCAAAAATAAAAATGAAATATAAAGCACTATTTAATATGAGTATATATGCTTTAACACTACCAATTATATTACATGTAATTTATTTTGCAATAACTCTTTTAACTACATTTAAAATAAAGTATTTTGACGTAATGTATTCTGCAATTGCTTATATTAGTTTAGCTGCAGCAATTTTTATAATTAAATCAAATGTAATAAAGCAACATTTAGAATTAATGAGAATTATAGAAGAAAGTAAAGAAAAAATTGAAAAAACATTTAATTTAGAAAAAGAACCAGAAGATGAGAAAGAAGAAACTAAAGATGAGGATAAAGAAAAAAACAAAAGCAATGAAAAAAATGATGATGAAACAGAAGGGCAAGGCTCTAATGCATAGATATAATAAAAATATTTGCGCCTAGAAAGAAAGGAATGTCAGTAAAATGAAAAAAAATGATAACAAAATAAAAAATATACTTTTTGGAATATTAATAACTATTGGTATATTACTAATTATATTTATTTTGATACTAAATTTAAAACAAAATCAAAAAGATGATAAAACATTAAGTTATACAGACTTAATAAAACAAGTTGCAAGTAGAAATGTTGATAAAGTAGAAATGACAGTTGGCTCTACTTCTTTAAAAGTTACTTTAAAAAATAAAATAGATGAAAATGGTCAAATTATAGAACAAAATGAAGAAGAAAAGAAAAACGAAAATATAAATGAAAATAAAAATGGAAGTGAAAGTGCATATTCAGATATATACAAGCAATTATTAAATTATGTATTTGGAAAAGAAGAAGTAGTAGATGAAGCACTTGTAAAAAAAGCTATAATTCCGAATGTCCAAAATTTTATTGAACTTATTCAAGCAGAAGCATTAAATGGAAATGAAATTGAGCTTATTCAACACAAACAAAACTTTATAGCTTCTTTACCAGCACATATTATATCATTTTTACCAACTTTTATTCTGTTAGCACTATGTATAGTATTATTTAAAATGCAAGGATTAGGGGATAAAGGCGAAATATATGACGAAACAGAAAGAAAAACAAAAACTAAGTTTTCTGATGTTGCAGGTCTTGATGAAGAAAAGCAAGAAATGGTTGAGCTAGTACAGTTTTTGAAAGAACCTAAAAAATTCATAGAAATGGGAGCAAAAATTCCAAAAGGTGTTCTTTTATATGGAAAACCTGGAACAGGTAAAACTTTAATTGCAAAAGCAATTGCAGGAGAAGCAGGAGTTCCATTTATTTCCATGAGTGGATCAGAATTCATAGAAATGTTTGCAGGACTTGGTGCATCTCGTGTTAGAAAGTTATTTGAAAAAGCAAGAAAAATGGCACCATGTATTGTATTTATAGACGAAATAGATGCAATTGGTTCAAGAAGAACAAATGGAAGTGGAGCAGAATCTGAAAATAACCAAACCTTAAATCAGTTACTAGTTGAAATGGATGGTTTTAAAACAGAAGAAACAATTATAATTCTTGCTGCAACAAACAGACCAGAAATGCTTGACAAAGCACTTTTAAGACCAGGAAGATTTGATAGACAAATAACAATTCCTGCACCAGATAAAAAAGGCAGAGCAGAAATATTAAGAATTCATAGTAAAGGCAAAAAACTTGCAGAAGATATAGATTTAGAAAGTATTGCAGAAGATACAGCAGGATTTACAGGAGCAGAACTTGCAAATATTTTAAATGAAGCAGCAATCATTGCAACAAAATGTGAACACAATAAAATAGAAAAAGATGACATAGAAGAAGCAGTTAAAAAGGTAACAGTTGGTTTAGAGAAAAAAGAACGAGTAATTTCAGATAAAGACAAAAAATTAACTGCATATCATGAAGCTGGACATGCAATAGTAAGCTGGTATTTACCAACACAAAAGAAAGTAAAAGAAATATCAATTATTCCAAGAGGTATGGCAGGTGGATACACCATGTATAAAACAGATGAAGATAAATCTTATATATCAAAAACAGAAATGGAAGAAAAGCTAATTGCACTACTTGGTGGTCGTGCTGCAGAAAAAATTGCTTTAGATGATATTTCAACAGGAGCTAGTAATGATATAGAAGTTGCAACACAAATTGCAAAAGATATGATTGTTAAATATGGAATGAATGATATAATTGGACCAATATCACTAAAAAATGAAAATGGAGAATATCCATTAGATATGTTTGGAAAAGATATGGGAGACAGAATCGGTGTTGAAGTTAAAAAACTTATAGATACAGCATATTCAGATGCACAAACAATATTAAGAGAGCATATGGACAAATTAGATGCTGTTGCACAAGAACTATTAAGATCTGAAAAAATAAATGAAGAAAAATTCAAAACATTTTTTGAAGATGGCACCCAAAGCTAAAATTATAATCATAGTGCAAAAAAGCTTTGTAATTATAAAATTACAAAGCTTTTTAACTAGCCTTATGATTTTGGGATGTGTCCCCAAAATCAAAATCATCCCCAAAATCATAGCTTTTCAGCTTGAGCTTGAGCTTGAGCTTGATCTTGAGTAATTTCTTCCCAATTTCGTTGAACTTGGAATTCTGAAGGTAATTTAATATTCCTATATTTTCTAGTAAGTGATTGATATTGTTCATCATTAACTAATCCCGATGCTCTCAACAAATCCATAAATTCAATATCATTTAATGTTGACAAATATTTTGCTCCAATTTCTAAAGCGATTCTTTCAGGCATTTTATAATAAAGTGGGCTACTTTTTGTAGGGTTATTAATATTGTCGAATACCGTATACAAATCATTAAGTTTATTTTCTCTTGAATAATGTTCCAAGTCTATATTTGAATCTTGGGCCATTCGTCTGTAATAACGAATATAATAATCAATTCTTTGACTTTTATTTTTAAAATCATTATTTGAAAGTTTATAACATTCTTTTAAAGGTTTTTCTCCACTAACATAATCTCTTGCTATTTTTTGTTCATCCCAAATACTTTGTATAGTAGCGCCTTTAACTATTTGTTTTGTATATTTAAAATCTTTTTGGTTGGTATTTAATATGTATTTAATACCAGATATATAAGGACTATCTTTGTATTTTGTTAATATTTCTTTTTTTCTTTCAACAGGAATTTCTCCAGCTTCTAAGGATTCTAGTATATGTTCATCTAAAATTATATCCTTAAATTCATTCATTAGAGTTTTTAATGCCTTAGGGTATATTTCATTATCCTCTTTTAATACAGCAAAGTTTACAATTTGTCGGTTGTTTATATTTCTCAATTCATTTAATAATTCTGAAATTTTTTTAGACATTCTGATAGTAGAACCATCACTATTAGCTATAACATCATTTATTAAAATCATTTGTAATTTTTTTGCTAGTTCATCATAATTGTTATTTATAGCACAGTTATCAATTTCCTCATCTGTAATTCCAAGTTGTCTTAAAACTACTCTATATTCTTCATTCAGACATGGTATAAATCCTTCTCTTATTCCATCTACCATATCGTAAGGTATATATGATATTTTATCACATATTCTCATAAGTGCAGCTTCAGGGGTTCCTGGAATGATTGTTCTATCAAAGCCTTTTTTAGTATGGCAAAATAAATTTTCTCTTTGAAAATCTTTTTCTGTTTTATTTAAATCTGGTTTATATTCGCGTTCAGATCTTTCACCATTATGGGAATTTATTCCTTCCATAATAATCCATAAATGTTTTCTAATTTTGTTTAGAGTTTTAGTACTTATTTCTGGATGTCTTTGTTGAATAGTTTCAATTATTTTATCATAAATTTCGTCTGTATAAATTAACTCTCTTGGGCCTAATGCATTGTGAACATAGTACCCTATACCATAATCTTCTTTTATATCAGAAAGCCACCATTCTCCACTATGTCCGTAAAAAGTATGACCTATATCATGGTATTTAGCCATAATATTCAAAATTCCATAATTAAATATCAAAGAACCATTTTTTTTATTTATTCCTTCTGCAATTAAACGTGCTATTAATGCTAAATTTTCAGAATGAGTTTTTCTGGTTGTGGTTTCTTGATTTGATTTTCTTAACCCTTTTACCATCATTGTTTCTTCGGCACTTTTTCTACTATAAGGAGCTAAAACGAAGTCTATTTCCGCAGAATATTGCTCTAATGTTTTTAAGGCCATTCTTTTTTCAAAATCTTTAAATCGACGACCAATTTCTAATGAAGGTTTTAATTTCTTTTTCTTTATTCTATTATGAGTGCTCATATAAAATTAAGTCCTTTCTAAAAGGAATATACTAGTTAAAAAAATAATTATGTTTAAATAAAATTCCTTTATATTATAATATAATCGAACATAGTATAACATATTTACATAAAATTGTAAATATGTTATATCAATTTTTATATGATAAAAATATTGACATTTGAATGAAAATTAGATAATATGTATGTGAAAAAAATAAAATAAAGAAAGGAAATTAAAGAATGAATCAAAGTTTTAGTGAAAGCTACAAAGAAGCGGGAGTAGATGTAACTGCAGGGTACAAATCGGTAGAATTAATAAAAAAATTTGTTAAAAATACCTATGATGAAAATGTAATTTCAGATTTAGGTGGATTTGGTGGACTTTATTCATTAAATTCAGAAAAAACAGAAGATACAGTTTTAGTTTCAGGGACTGATGGTGTAGGGACAAAGCTAAAATTAGCTTTTTTAATGAATAAACATGATACTATTGGACAAGACTGTGTAGCAATGTGTGTAAATGACATAGTTTGTGCAGGAGCAAAGCCATTATTTTTTTTAGATTATATGGCTTTAGGAAAAAATATACCAGAAGTTGTTGCAACAATTGTAAAAGGAGTAGCTGATGGATGTAAAATTGCAGGATGTAGCTTAATTGGCGGAGAAACAGCAGAGATGCCAGGATTTTACAAAGAAGGAGAGTATGATTTAGCTGGTTTTTCCGTAGGTGCAGTAGACAGAAGTAAAATAATTGATAACAATACAGTAGAAGTAGGTGATGCCGTTATTGGAATCGCATCAACAGGTGTTCATTCTAATGGATTTTCTTTAGTAAGAAAAATTTTTGATGTAAATAAGGAAAATTTAAGTAAATATTATGATGAATTAGGTATGACATTAGGAGAATGTTTACTAACTCCAACTAAAATATATGTAAAGCCAGTATTAGAATTAATGAAAAAGATACAAGTTAAAGGAGTTTCACATATTACTGGAGGAGGCTTTTATGAAAATATGCCAAGAATGTTAAAAGAAGGAGTTTCACTAAAAATTAATAAAGATTCATATCCTATTTTACCAATATTTAAACTTATACAAAAAGTTGGAAATATTCCTGAAAGAGATATGTATAATACATTTAATATGGGAATTGGCATGGCCCTTATTGTAAAGAAAGAAGATGCAGAAAATGCAGTTAAAATATTAGAAGAACAAGGAGAAAAAGCATATATTATTGGAAAGGTTGAGGAAGGAAATAAGGAGATAAAAATAGATTTATAATAATAATTGAATAGTAGAATTTTGACAATTTAATAATAATAGAGTATAATATAAGTAGCTAATTAACTTTTTTTCAACGGGCTGTTGCCCCAAGGAGGTACACATGAGTTGGTACATAGAAATTCATACAGATGGTAATAGAATTGTTATTCTTAACCCTAGGTACACTCGGGAAGAAATCAGAGAAAAACTTGCCCCTTTTCGGTATGACAAAGAGTTTGTGGATATCATTGTTAATGGTGGGGTATATCTTGAGAAACCACTTACAATGAGAACTTACGATGATGAAGAAGGCCTCATAACAAGTGAGAATCCATATTGGAAAGTATATGTTCATTGGGGTTACAAGATTACAGTCCATCCCGACACCTCATTTAAGGTTGAACCGCCTAATACAGCTCTTGAGATTCTGTATAATCTGAAAATCATAGTGTACAATGTATGGTGGTTTTTCAACAAATACATTCTGAGAAATTCTAGCTTCATCTAAGGGTAAGGGATTTACCGATTGTTGAATTTTGACTGACAAAAAGCAAGGCGGATATTATACGACGATTGTCGGATTCTATCCGCCTTTGCTTTTTATTTTAAATAAATTTATAAAATTGGAGGAAAGAAATGGTAAAAAGAATTTATGTTAAAAAGAAAAATGGTTTTGATATTGAAGCAAAAGGAGTTTTAAATGACTTAAAAGAAAATCTTCAAATAAAAGAGCTAGAAGATGTTATTGTACTTAATAGATATGATGTAGAAGGTGTAGAAGATAGTGATTTTGAAAAAGCAAAAACTACTATTTTTTCTGAACCCCAAGTAGATGATTACTTTGAAGAATACTATGATTTTACAGGATATAAAGTATTTGGTATAGAGTTTTTACCAGGACAGTTTGACCAAAGAGCAAATTCTCTTTCTGAGTGTTTACAAATATTAACAGAAGGAGAAAGACCAACTGCTAAAACTGCTAAAATATACCTTTTAAAAGGTAATTTAACAGATATACAAGTTGATAAAATAAAAAAATATTTAATAAACCCAGTAGATTCGAGAGAATGTTCATTAGAAAAAGTTGAAACTTTAAAAGATAATTTACAAATCCCTGAAGATGTTGATATTGTTGAGGGATTTATTAACATGACAGATGAAGATTGTGAAAAATTCTATAAAAAATATGGATTTGCAATGGATATAAAAGACTTAAAATTCTGTCAAAACTATTTTAAAAATACAGAAAAAAGAGATCCTACAATTACTGAAATGAAAATGATAGATACATATTGGTCTGACCATTGTAGACATACAACATTTTTAACAAAGTTAGAAGTAATAGATATCAAATGGGATTTATTATTAAAAGTTTATCAAGAATACTTACAAACAAGAGATCAAGTTTATGAAGGAAGAAAGGCAAAAGATATTTGTTTAATGGATATTGCAACTATTGCAGTAAAAGATTTGAAAAAACAAGGATATTTAAAAGATATTGATGAATCTGAAGAAATAAATGCATGTTCAATTAAAGCTGAAATACTTGTTGATGGTAAACCAGAAGAATATTTAATAATGTTCAAAAATGAAACACATAACCATCCAACAGAAATAGAGCCTTTCGGAGGAGCTGCAACTTGTCTTGGAGGAGCAATTAGAGACCCATTATCAGGAAGAGTATATGTATATCAAGCAATGAGAGTTACAGGATGTGCTGACCCAAGAAAACCAATTGAGGAAACACTTCCAAATAAATTACCTCAAAGAAAAATAACAAATGAGGCAGCAAGAGGATATAGCTCTTATGGAAACCAAATAGGTTTAGCAACAGGACAAGTTAGTGAAATCTATCATGAAGGATATGTTGCAAAAAGACTTGAAATTGGAGCATTAATTGGAGCTGCACCAAAGAAAAATGTAGTTAGAACTAGGCCAGAACCTGGAGATATAGTTATTTTACTTGGTGGAAAAACAGGACGTGATGGATGTGGAGGAGCAACAGGATCATCAAAAGCTCATACAAGTGAATCATTAACAACTTGTGGTGCAGAGGTTCAAAAAGGAAATGCACCAGAAGAAAGAAAAATTCAAAGATTATTTAGAGAAAATAAAGTTACTAGATTAATTAAAAGATGTAATGATTTTGGTGCAGGAGGAGTTTCAGTAGCTATAGGTGAACTTGCTGATGGATTAGAAATAAACCTAGATAAAGTACCTAAAAAATATGAAGGACTTGATGGAACAGAACTTGCAATTTCAGAATCACAAGAAAGAATGGCTGTTGTAGTCGCTGAAAAGGATGTAAAAGAATTTATAAGTTATGCTGAAGAAGAAAATATAGAGGCTACAATAGTTGCTAAAGTTACAGAAGAAAAAAGACTAAAAATGTATTGGAGAGGAAAAATAATTGTAGACATTTCTAGAGAGTTTTTAGATACTAATGGAGATGTAAAAAATGCAAATATAGAAGTAAAAAAACCTGATTATACAAAGAGCCCTTTAAACAAAGAGAATTCAGCAAATATTAAAGAAGAATGGAAGAAAACAATTTCAAGTTTAAATTGCTGTTCTCAAAAAGGTTTAGTAGAAAGATTTGATAGCACAATAGGTGCAAATACAGTTATAATGCCATTTGGAGGAAAATATCAATTAACTCCAGCAGAAGGAATGGTAGCGAGAATTCCAACATTAAAAGGATATACAAATACAGGAACAATAATGACTTATGGATATAATCCTTATATTGCATCATTTAGCCCATTCCATGGAGCAATGTATGCAGTAGTAGAATCTGTTACAAAATATGTAGCACTTGGTGGAGACTACAAAAAAGCATATTTAACATTCCAAGAATATTTTGAAAAATTAAGAAATGAACCAATCAGATGGGGTAAACCATTTTCAGCATTATTAGGTGCATATCTTGTACAAAAAGAGCTTAAAATTGGTTCAATTGGTGGAAAAGACAGTATGTCTGGTTCTTATAATGAATTAGATGTACCACCTACACTTGTTTCTTTTGCAGTTGGAACAGTTGATATAAACAAAGTTGTATCAAATGAATTCAAAAAAACAGATTCAAAGGTATTAATATTAAAAACCAAAATTGGTGAAGAAGAAGTAATTGATTTTGAAGACTTAAAAGAAAATTATGAAATAATCCATAATTTAATTAATGCTGGAAAAGTATTATCAATAGGAACAATTAAAGCTGGAGGAATTGCAGAAGCAATTACTAAAGCATGTATAGGTAATAAAATAGGATTCAAGTTTGGAGCTAAAGAACAATACTTTAAGCAATATTATGGTTCATTCATAATTGAAGTTGAAAAAGATGTAAATGTTGAAAAGACTAAAGTTTTAGGATACACAACTAAAGACAATAATATCGTTGTAGAAAACGAAGTATTAGATTTAGATGAGATTACTAAAACATGGAAAGAGCCATTAGAGAAGGTATTCCCAACAAAAGCAGAATCTAAATTTTCAAAAATAGAAAATATCTTAAGTGATAAAAAATGTAATATTATTGCACATACAAAATTTGCTGCACCAAGAGTATTTATACCAGTATTTCCAGGAACAAACTGTGAATATGATTCTAGTAAAGCATTTGAAGATGCAGGTGCAATAACAGATACATTAGTATTTAAAAACTTAAAGCCTCAAGATATTACAGATACAATCTATGAAATGGAAAAAAGAATAAATCAAGCACAAATAATAATGTTCCCAGGAGGATTCAGTTCTGGAGATGAGCCAGATGGATCTGGAAAATTTATTGCAACAGTATTTAGAAATCCAAGACTAAAAGAAGCGATAAATAAACACTTATATGAACAAGATGGATTAATACTTGGAATATGTAATGGCTTCCAAGCACTAATAAAACTTGGATTAGTACCAGAAGGAAAAATAGTTGAAATGACTGAAAACAGCCCAACATTAACTTTTAACACTATTTCAAGACACGTATCAACAATGGTTAAAACTAAAGTTGTTTCAAAATTATCACCATGGTTTAATAAAGTTGAACTTGGAGAAGAATTTATTATTCCCGTATCACATGGAGAAGGTAGATTTATAGCAAATGAAGAAACATTAAAGAGATTAATAGCTAATGGACAAGTTGCTACACAATATGTGGATTTTGATGGAAATGCTACTTATGACATTAACTTTAACCCAAATAACTCAATATATGCAATAGAAGGAATAACAAGTCCAGATGGTAGAGTTTTAGGAAAAATGGGACATTCTGAAAGATGCTATTCTGGAATATTAAAGAATATCCCTGGAAATAAAGACCAAAAAATCTTTGAATCTGGAGTAGAGTATTTTAAATAGATATGAGAAGTTTTTTCAGTGGGGACTGTCCCAATGAAAAAATGAATAATTTATAATTATTAAAGAATTAATCAAAAACGAGTATTTTAATACAGAAAGACAAAGTTTTTCATTAATTCGGAAAGGAAAGAATTATGGAAAATGGCATATATAATACGCCACTATCTGGTCGTTATCCAAGTAAGGAAATGAATGCCTTATGGTCTAATGACAGTAAATATTCTACTTGGAGAAAACTTTGGATAGCACTAGCAGAAACAGAAAAAGAATTGGGAATTGATATTACAGATGAACAAATTGAAGAAATGAAACAAAATGTTAATAATATTGATTATGACATTGTTGCAAAAAGAGAAAGAGAATGTAGACATGATGTTATGGCACATGTATATGAATTTGGATTAAAATGTCCAAAAGCGAAACCTATAATACACTTAGGTGCAACATCATGCTATGTTACTGATAATACAGATGTTATATTAATGACAAAAGCACTAGAATTAATTAAACAAAAAGTTATTTTAGTTATAAAAAATTTAAAAGAATTTGCTTTAAAAAATAAAGACATAGTATGTTTAGGATATACACATTTTCAACCAGCTCAGCTTACAACTGTTGGTAAAAGAGCAACTTTATGGCTACAAGATTTAATTGAGGATTTAGAAGAAATTGAATTTGTGCAAAGCCATATGAAGCTTTTAGGGTGTAAAGGCACTACTGGAACACAAGAAAGTTTTATGAAGCTATTTAAGAATGAAGAAAAAGTAAAACAAATTGACATGAAAATTGCTGAGAAAATGGGATTTAAAAATGTATTTGCCGTTTCTGGACAAACATACACTAGAAAATTAGATTCAAGGGTTTTAAATTTGCTTGCACAAATTGCACAAAGCGCTTCGAAGTTTGCTAATGATATGAGATTGTTACAACACGAGAAAGAATTAGAAGAACCTTTTGAAAAGGGACAAATTGGCTCATCTGCTATGGCATATAAGAGAAATCCAATGAGAAGTGAAAGAATTAATTCACTTTCAAGACATGTAATTGCTTTAGCGCAAGACACTGCAATGACTGCTTCAACACAGTGGTTAGAAAGAACACTAGATGATTCTGCAAATAAAAGAATTTGTATTCCAGAAAGCTTTTTAGCAGTTGATAGTATATTAATTTTATATGCCAATATTTCAAAAGACATAGTAGTTTATGAAAATGTAATAAAAACTAATATAATGCAGGAATTACCATTTATGGCAACAGAAGAAATACTTATGAATGCTGTTTTAAAAGGTGGGGATAGGCAAGAATTACATGAAAAAATAAGGGTATATTCTATGGAAGCTGCAAAACAAGTAAAAGAATTAGGTAAACCAAATGATTTGGTTCAAAGAATTGCAGCAGATAAAGCTTTTGGGTTAACAGAAAAAGAAATTTTAGAAGCTATGAATCCAAGAAATTTATGTGGTAGAGCTCCAAACCAAGTAGTAGATTTTATAGAAGAAAAAGTTAACCCTGTTATTGAAAAGTATAGAGATTTAGTAGATAATATAAAAGTAGAAGTTAATGTGTAACAAATATATTTAATCAAAAAAATTTTTAAAAAGGAGCAAATTTTATGAAGTGTTTATTATTAGGAAATGGGGGACGTGAAGCAGTTTTAGCTGAATGCATTTCAAATGGATATGAATTATATTCTATTATGGCATATGCTAACCCTTCTATTGTAGAATATGTAGAAAAATCAAATGGAAAATATTTAGTTGGAAATCCATTTGATAAAGAATTAGTTGGAAAGTTTATAAAAGATGAAAATATAGAGGCAATGATTGTAAGTCAAGATAATTTACTACAAGAAGGATTAATAGATTTTGCTAAAAGTTTAGGAATTAAAACTTTTGGACCTACCTCTAAAGGTGCAAAAATAGAATGGAGTAAATCATATGCTTTAGACATTGTAAGTGAATTAGCACCAGAGATGATTATAAAAAATAAGCAAATTTCAAATATTAACGAATTAGATGATTTTATATCAAATTATGATGATGATAGTTTTGTTGTAAAACCGGAAGGACTAACTGGAGGAAAAGGAGTAAAAGTTGGAGGTGTACATTTTAAAGGAAAGCAAGAGGGATATGATTATGCTAAATCTTGCATAGAAGCTGATGGAAGAGTTATTGTTCAAGATAAAGTTGAAGGTAGAGAATTTACTGTAATGGCTTTAACAGATGGAAAAAATATTGTTGTTACACCAATTACTTTTGATTATCCTTATCGATTTAATGAAGATAAAGGACCTGGAACAGGAGGTATGGGATGTTTAAGTTTTGAAACTGGATTATTGCCATTTTTAGAGCAAAAAGATATAGACGTATGTAGTAAATTAATTAAAGATACAATTAATTATATAAATAAAGACAGTATGGAATTTACTGGTGTTATTTATGGTGGATTTTTTAAATGCAAACAAGGAATTAAGTTTATAGAATTTAACGCTAGATTTGGAGATCCAGAGGCTATTAATGTATTAAATTCATTAGAAACTCCATTTACTGAAGTTATGGAAAATATTTGGGAACAAAAATTATCAACTGATAATTGTAAATTTAAAAATAATTGTACATTTACTGTTTATGTTGTAAGTAAAGATTATGCAATAAAAAAAGGTGATCCATGTGAATTCACCTTAAATACAGAAAATATAAAAAATAAAGGGGCTAAGCTTTACTTTGCAAGTAGTAAAAAAATAAGTGAAAACATATATACTTCTGTCGGAACTTCGAGATTATTTGCAGTATTTGCAAGCAAAGATACTATAGAAGAAGCTAAGAAAACAGTATATGATGCAATGAGTGGTAATATTGATAAAAAACTAGATTATAGAAGTGATATTGGGACAATTTATGAACATTAAATTAAATTATTCGTAAATCGATTTAGAACATCTATAAGTTGAACTTTTTCAGCAGATTGTACTTTTTGAGATAGACTTTCAGCTGTATCTGATGGAAAAACATCAACTATAGTTTGACTAATAATAGTACCTTTATCATATTCTTGATTTACAAAGTGTATGGTTGCTCCACTTTTACTTTCTTTAGCGGCAATTACAGCTTTATGTACATTCATACCATGCATACCTTTTCCACCATATTTAGGAAGTAAAGATGGATGTGTATTAATGATTCTGTATTTCTCAATTAATTTTGGACCAATCATTTTTAAGTAACCTGCAAGTACAATAAGATCAATGTCATATTTTGAAAGTACGTTTTCAAGTTCTAAATCCCTATCAATAAAATTTTTACTTTGAATTATGTAAGTGGGTATATTGCTATTTTTTGCTCTTTGAAGAGCATAAGCTTTTGGATTATCTGAAACAACAAGATTAATTTGAGCTTTTAAGCAATTATTATTTATACTATCAATTATAGCTTGAAGTGTTGAGCCATTTCCAGAGGCAAAAACAATTAAATTATACATATAAAATTTCTCCTATTTTTTTAATAGAAGTTTAACATACAACAATAATAAAGTCAATATTTATAGTTAAGTTTTGTGGGAGAAGCAGAAAACCTAATTTCAAACTTTTGATTTTAGATTTTAACGCACATATAAAGAAATATATCTAGTACGAAACCAAAAAGTAAAAATATATTATATTTAAAACCTTAAAAGGAGAATTAAAATGTTTAACAAACTAAAAGAAGAATGTGGAATATTTGGAATATATACAAAAGAATCAAAAGAAGAATTAACCCCAAAAGTTTGTATAGGGCTATCTGCTTTGCAACACAGAGGAGAGGAAAGTTGCGGTATTGCAATAAACGAAGATGGAATTATTCAGTTTCATAAAGATATCGGCTTGGTTTCTGAAGTCTTTACAAAAGAAGTTCAAGCAGCTATGCCATGTGGAAAAATGGCAATAGGACATGTGCGTTATTCAACAACAGGGGTTAGTAAAAAGGAAAATGCTCAACCAATGGTTGTAAGACATAAAAAAGGAAATCTAGCTATTGTGCATAATGGGAATTTGACAAATGCAGTAGAACTAAAAAAACAACTAGAAGAAGAAGGAGCAATTTTTACAACAACAAGTGATACAGAAATTATATGTCATATTATAGTTAGAGAAAGGTTAAAAACTAAAACTATAGAAGAAGCAATAAAAAATACAATGAAAATAATAAAAGGAGCATATTCATTATTAATAATGTCTTCAACAAAAATGATTGCAGTTCGTGATCCTCAAGGATTTAGACCTCTTTGTATTGGAAATTTAGGTGAGGAAATTGTTTTTGCATCTGAAAGTTGTGCACTAGATATTATGGGAGCAGAATTTGAAAGAAATATAGAGCCAGGGGAAATTGTAACAATTACAAATAACAATATTACAAGTGAAAAATATCTTCCAAATGAAAAGAAAGGTTTATGTGTATTTGAATATATATATTTTGCAAGACCTGATTCTACAATTGATGGAATTAATGTACATATTTTTCGTGAAAATGCAGGAAGATATTTAGCTAAGCAAAAAAAGGTGGAAGCTGACATTGTCGCAGGTGTTCCAGATTCTGGAATTGATGCTGCTCTTCGGATTTTCAAAAGAGTCAAAAATTCCATATGATATTGTATTTATTAAAAGTAAATATATTGGAAGAACTTTTATACAAAATACACAAAAAAGAAGAAAAAAATTGGTAAATCTAAAATTAAATCCTTTAAGACATACAGTAAAAGGAAAAAAGATAGTTTTAGTAGATGACTCAATTGTTAGAGGAACAACAATTACAAGAATAATAAAAACTTTGAAAGATGCAGGAGCATTAGAAGTTCATATTAGAGTTGCATCTCCTCCTTTTGTTGATGTTTGTTATTTTGGAACTGATGTTGATAAAAAGGAAAATTTAATTGCAAATAAAAGGACAGTAGAAGAGATTAGACAATTTATTGGTGCCGATTCTTTAGAATTTTTAAGTTTAGATAGTTTAAAAGAAATAACTAAAGATTGCAAAGTTAAAGGTCTTTGTGATGGATGTTTTACTGGAAAATATCCTATTGATGTACCAAAAAATATAGATAAGGAAACATTTGAAAAAATTGAATTTTAATAAAAAAATGAAAAAAGGGGACGGAGAATTTTTTTCAAAAAATTGAAAAAAATTCTCCGTCCCCTTTTTTCAGAGTCCTAAAACTCTTTTCCAGTAATTAATTTATATGCTTCTTTATATTTATCTACAGTAACTTGTATAACATCATCAGGAATTGAATCTCCAGATTCAGGATTATAACCTGTAGATTTAATCCAATCTCTAATATATTGTTTATCAAAACTCTTTTGAGATTTTCCAACTTGATAATCTTCAGCTGGCCAAAATCTGCTTGAATCAGGAGTTAAAATTTCATCTCCAAGTACTAAATTTCCATTTTCATCAAGACCAAATTCAAACTTTGTATCAGCAATAATTACATTTTTTGTTAAGGCATATTCAGAACATTTTTGATAAATTTCAATTGTTTTATCACGTAGTTTTATAGCAAGATCTTTTCCTATCATGTCACAAACTTGCTCAAAAGAAATATTTTCATCATGACCTTCTTTAGCTTTTGTTGTTGGTGTAAAAATTGGTTCAGGTAATTTTTCAGATTCTTGTAGTCCTTCTGGTAACTTAATACCACAAATAGTTCCGCTTTGTTTATAGCTTTTCCAACCAGAACCTGTAATATAACCTCTTACAATACATTCAATAGGTATCATTTTTAATTTTTTAACTAACATACTTCTACCATCAAATTCTTCTGTTTGAAATTCTTCAGGAAAGTCTTTTAAATCTGTAGAAATTAAATGATTAGGAATTATGTCTTTTGAAAAATCAAACCAAAATTTTGAAATTTGATTTAGAATTTTTCCTTTTTCAGGTATTAAACTTGGCAAAATATAATCAAATGCAGATATTCTATCAGAAACTACAATTAAAAGTTTATCTTTATCTACTTCATAAATTTCACGAACTTTTCCACTACTAATTTTTTTCATTTTAAATATATATCCTTTCTTTCTAAATGGCTTTTTTTTATATTAATTTAAATGTTGGGGAACATTTTTTATATCTTAAACTTTAATTTTTTTTAATGTTTAAAATGACGCATATGTGTAAATATCATGGTCATTCCATATTCATTACACTTATCAATAGAAAGTTGATCTTTTAAAGCTCCACCTGGTTGAATAATAGCAGTAATACCAGCTTTATGTGCAGCTTCAACACAATCATCAAAAGGGAAAAATGCATCAGAAGCAAGAACAGCACCATTAGTTGCATCTTCACCTATTAATTCATTTGCGTGTTCAATACATTGTTTTGTAGACCAAATTCTATTAACTTGTCCAGGACCAATTCCTACTGTTTGTTTATTTTTAGCTAAAGCTATGCCATTTGATTTAACATATTTAACAACTTTCCATGCAAACATTAAATCATCTAATTCTTCTTTAGATGGTGCTCTATTTGTAACAACTTCATAATCATCTAATAATTTTGAATCTATAGATTGAACTATAATTCCACCATTTATTTTCTTAATATCATAAGAATTTTCAGCTTGTTTTATTGTAATTTCAGGTAACAATAATACACGAAGATTCTTTTTTAGTTTTAATATTTCAAGAGCTTTATCTGAATAAGATGGAGCAACAATAACTTCTAAAAACATCTCAGACATTTCTTTTGCGATAGCTTCATTGATTTCACGATTAGAAACAACAATTCCTCCAAATATAGACATATTATCAGCAGAATATGCTTTTCTCCATGCTTTATAAATATCTGAATTATCACTTCCAACACCACATGGATTTCCATGTTTACAGGCTACAATTGTTGGTTCATCAAATTCTTTTAATAATTCAAGTGCACCATTTGTATCATTAATATTATTAAAAGATAATTCTTTACCGTTTAATTGTTTAGCTGTAACTAAAGAACCGGTACATTTACCTATTTCTTTGTATAAGCAACCTGTTTGATGTGGATTTTCTCCATATCTCATTTCTTGAACTTTTTCATATGTTAAAGAAAGAGTTTGTGGATAGGTAGTATCTTTTCTTTCATTTTTTATATAATTGAAAATCATTGAATCATAATTTGCTGTATGTTCGAATACTTTTTGCATTAGATAGAATTTAGTATCAAGAGAAACTTGGTTAGTTGATTTTAATTCATCTAAAACTTTTGAGTAATCATTAGGATCTGTTATAACTACAACATCTTGATAATTTTTTGCAGCAGCACGTAGCATAGTAGGGCCACCAATATCAATGTTTTCAATACATTCTTCTCTTGTTACATTTTCTTTGGTGATTGTTTGTTTAAATGGATATAGGTTAACTATTACAAAATCAATAGTATCAATATTTAGTTCTTTTAATTGCTCCATATGTTTTGGATTATTTCTTATAGCAAGTAATCCAGCATGGACTTTTGGATGGAGTGTTTTTACACGACCATCTAAACATTCAGGAAATCCTGTTAAAGATGAAATTTCAATTGCATTTACATTTTCTCCTTTTAATTTTTGAAAAGTACCTCCTGTTGAAACTATTTCAATGCCAAGATTTTCAAGTTCTTTGGCAAATTCTACAATACCAGTTTTATCTGACACACTAATTAGGGCTTTCATTTTTTTCATTCCTTTCTATAAAAAAATATTTTAAGTTAAATGTTATTTTATTATAATTATATTTATTAATTCATATTCTTTAAATATGTATCTACACCTGATTTTTGTAATTTTTCATCTTTGGCAATAACAGCTTCTTTTAAGGATGTTTTAAAATCGGCTAATTTACTTTTTAATTCTTCATTTCCAACTGCTAAGATTGAAGTTGCAAGAATTGCTGCGTTTTTTGCACCATTTATTGCAACAGTTGCTACTGGAATACCAGATGGCATTTGAACAATTGAATATAGTGAATCTATACCACCTAAAGATTTTGTTTGAATAGGTATACCAATTACAGGAACTGTTGGAACCATTGCTGCAAATACGCCAGGTAGATGAGCAGCACCACCTGCACCAGCAATAATAACTTTAACATTACGTTCTTTTAATTCTTTTGCATACTCTGTTGCTCTTTCGGGTGTGCGATGAACAGAAAGAATTTTTACTTCATAAGAAATATTCATTTGGTCTAAAAAATGAATACAGTCATTCATAATGGGTAAATCAGAATCACTACCCATAATAACGGAAACATCAATATTTTCCTTCATAATAACGAAAACCTCCTTTTATTTTTTTATAACACGACTTCCAACTTGCGAAATTACCTCACGTGATAATTTATTTGCAAGATTAAAAGTAATATTAACAAAATTAGTATCTATAGTTTCTGCATATGCATATTGTTGTAAAATTTTTGAAAAAAATGCATCACCAGCACCAGAAGAATCGACAATATCTACAATGACCTCTGGCTGTTTATCAATTTTTTTTAATTTTCCGTTTTCTTTAAATATAAAAGTAGCGCCTTTTTTTCCTTTAGTTAATACTAGTAGGTCAAAATTAAAAAGATTAAAAAATTCTACTTCATCTTTTACTCCAAATCTTTCAAATAATAAATGAACTACATTATCATTTAATTGTACAAATTTGGATTTTTCTAAAAATAAAGTTAAATATTGTTTGGTGAAATGTTCAAAAAAACGAATATGCCCAAAATCTAGACATAGGGTATATTTACATTTTAAATTCTGTATAAATCTTAAATTGACTGGTTGAAATTTGTCTAATATAATATATATGTCGTTATTTTCTAATTCTTTAGGTAATTCTATAGGCAAATTATCAGAGAAGTTCATTGTATATTCATAAGTTATAGGTGAATACCAAGAATGTAAAATAGAATTGTCATGTAATTTACTATTAGGAATGATAATATTCATAACATTTGTTTTTTTATTTTCGGTGATAATATAGTCGGTATTAACATTGCTTTCAATTAAGGATTTTATAGCAACATTACCTTCAGGATCATTACCTTTAGAACCTATTGCATAGCATTTTTCTCCCATCATTGATAAGTTATATAAGTCATTCCAATTACATCCACCGCCATCTTGTTTTAAAAGATTTAAATTTTCATCATATATTTTGTCTAAAATAATATCTCCATGTGAGATAAAGATTTTTTCTTGATTCATAAAAAGGTATCTCCATAATATTTAATTTGATATGAGTGGATTATATCATATCAAAATTAAAATTTCAATAAAATTAATACATTTTAGTAAGATTTTGGGAGATTTTGGGAGATTTTGGGGACACCTCCCAAGATTTTGGGGACACATCCCAAAATCATCCCCAGTTACAATTCACGGTTTATTATAAATTAGCCCTGCCTAAAGTTTATATATTTATT
>CAMIVO010000007.1 GCA_946401865.1 uncultured Clostridia bacterium | reverse complement strand
TTTTTATTTAATAGTGGTTTCCATAATTTTTTTCATAGATTACTTTACACTATCTATTATTATGTTGTATGTGTATCTTTAGCTTCTTCTTGTAATTCTTTTACTAATCCATTTACTACTTCTTCAGCTTTATCAGCTATTGGAACTCCTACTTGGTTTGTTGCTTCATCAATGTCATTTCCAGTTATTGTACTATTAGGTGGAGGTAATTTTATTGTTGAATCATATTGAGTAATTCCTTGTTGAAATTTAGGATTGTTCCATATTACCACAGAACCCTCTAGATAAGCACTTCTAGCCTGTTTAAGCTTACTTAAATCTACATTATTACTTTCTTTTATGCTAACATCCGAAAATACTTTTTCCAACTCTTGTAAACTTATATTATTTCCTGATAACATAATTGCTGAAGCTTCTTTTAAATCAGGAAAGTCTACATTATTAGATGAATATATGTCAACCATATCTATTCTTTTTGCTCCACCAACTTTCACCTTCTCGCATTCATTAATTTCAACACGTTCTATTTCAGAGCATTTTAACTCTATTTCAGAACTTTCATCTGCATAAAAAGATCTTACAGTATTACTTATATTGCCAAATCTAACCTTTTCAGCTCCCATTAACCAAATACAATTTACACTTTCTATATTATCAAATTTTGCACCTCCTTGATCTAATTCTATGCTATCTACTTCTCCTACATGCACAAACTTTACTTCTTCTGAGCATCCTTTTTTAATAATTTTATTTACACTTTCAACTTTAGAAAATTCTAAATTTCCAAAAATATCTTTAAGGGAAATTTCATCTGCGTTTCCTATGCTATTAAATTTTGTACCTTTAACTATATTAGTTGCATAAATTCTCCTCACATTTTCTATGTCTCCAAATAACGTATATGTAACAGAGCTTAAAAAAATTTCATCAACACTTTTTACACCTGTTAAATTTACTTTTTCAGAAAAATATAATATAATGTTCCTTGCTTCTTTTAGTTGAGACATATCTATATTATTACACTTATTAATAGTTACAGTTCCTATTATATATTGGTACTCAGTTTTTTTATTTTCGATTTTTTCTAGCAAAATATCACCTATCACCACCTTATATGGTTGTAATGATTTGCTAGACCCAATTTCTATTAAACCTCCTATACATATTTCATCTTCTCTACATTTAAAGTATCTTGCTAATTCTTGTAGATGACGCCTCATACCCTCATATAATGGCTCCGATTCCTCTCCATATCTCATATTTTTTAATACTGCTAATAGTTCTTTTATATCTTCATCTGTCAATTTTCCAGGTTCTATATCTGCAATTCTTTCTTTAATATTTTTTAAATCTCCCATTGTTTTTTCTCCTTTTTTCATTGTGTTAATAATAAAACAAAAATTTTTACATTAACACTTCATTCTTTATATTTATTTTACAAAAATATATTATTTTTTTCAATACTTAACAATAAAAAATTATAATAATAACATACTATTTTGTCCATAAATTATATTATTAAACTATCTACATATAATTACAAATTTTCAATTTATTTCGTAATTAAGTAAAAAAAATTTAATTAAAAATATAGTTAAAATATATCATAAATTTTTATTTGAAATATCCATGTCTAAATGATATAATATAAAAAACTGGAGGTTTACTATGTCAAATATTAATGATTATTTATTATGGAGAGGAGATTTATCCTTTGAAATTTCACCATTTAACCAAATAGATAATATGATTTTAGCAAGATTTTCTTATATGCCATTTAATAAAATAAAAATGGAAGAAACTGAAACTGTTGAAAGCATTTATAACAAATTACAAGGCTTTAAAAATGAGGATTTTGGCTATAATGGTGATAAAGATTTAATTACAAGAATGGGACAAAGTTCACGTTTTAAAAATCTTAAAGTTACAAATTTTGAAATAAATATAGATAAAGAAATTGAAAGACAGTTTTCTGCAATAACAATACACCTTAATGATAATGAAATGTATATTTCTTTTAATGGCACAGATTCGAGCATTATAGGATGGAAAGAAGATTTTAATTTAAGCTTTATGGAAAACATTCCTTCACAAATTTCAGGCTTAGAATATACTAAAAAAGTAATGAACCTTTATCCAAAAAATGTTATACTTGGTGGTCATTCTAAAGGCGGAAATATTGCTATGTATTCTGCTATAAGCTTGCCTCAAGATTTAACCAATAGAATTATATCTGTAAGCAATTATGATGGGCCAGGATTTTCACACAAAATAACTGAAACAGAAAATTACCAAAATATTTTAGATAAAATAATTTCTTATATTCCTCAAAGTTCTGTAATTGGTAGGCTTCTTGATCATAAAGAAAAATGCATTGTTGTAGAAAGTATTGAAAAAGGCATATATCAACATGATATCTTTTCTTGGCAAGTTCTTGGAACATCCATTATTACAATAAAAAATGTTACAAATAATAGTGAATTCTTCAATAAAACTATTTCTACTTGGCTACAAGAAACTAGTCCAGAGCAAAGAAAAATTTTTGTAGATACTATTTTTGAATTATTAGATTCTACAAGTATTCTTACTTTTAAAGAGTTTTCTAATGCTAGAATAAAAAATATTAATGCTATTTTAAAAAGCTATAATAGTGTTAACGAACAAGATAAAAAATTACTTTCTAAAATGATTTTTGAATTCTTATCAGCAGGTAAAAAAAGTGCTGTTGAATTAATAAAACACAAATAAATAAAACGAAACTAAGAATATAAAAAAGTCACAAAGTATGTTAATTTATACTTTGTGATTTTTAAATTTAAATCTTCCATCAAAAATTAATTGTTCTTTTTCTTGAACTATAACTTTATTTTAAAATCAATTATCTTTCTATTATTTTTCCAACAAAATAAACAATTTTAGTTGAATATTTACGCGCTATCTCTTTCCCAAAAGCTTTTCCACTTACAGTAATAGATGCAACTAAAGCACTAATTATAAACTGTATGTTTGAAGATACATTATATGTATTAGCTATTTTTATTGAGATCATAGCACTTATTGCCCCACTTACAACCCCGCAAATATCACCTATAACATCTGCACATATATTTGCAACTTTAGATGCATTTTTTATTAAACTTAAAGAAGATTTTGCTCCATCAGCTTTTTTAGTTGCTTTTGCATGAAAATCTTCTTCTGGTGCAACTGTAACAGCAATTCCTACTATATCAAATATAATTCCTATTAAAACAACAACTATTAATATTACAATTGATGAAATTAAATTTAATCTCTCTATACCATTATTTGAAACAAATGATACTATTCCTGATAATATAAATGTTAAAAAAAATGCCTGAATAGGCCATTTTAATTTTGATTCTTTTTTATTTTTTTCTTGCAATTTTTTTCTCCATAAAAAAAGTTTAAGATGGTAAAAACATAAGTAAATTTTACGGTTTAGGTCTGGTTGAATTTCTCTGTTTTCTACTATATATTGCTATATAGCCGTTTCCGTTTGAAGAAAACATCTAAGGTTATTATTAGACACCAGATCGCCACTTAAATCCGTACCTTAATCCCTATGTTTTCTTGCCTTTTGATTAAAGCAAACATTCTAGAAGTTTTCCTTAACATACTTTATTTTATTACTAGTCTTTTTTGCAAAGGCAATTTCATATAGTTTTTTCATAATCCCAATACCTTCACTCAAGACAGGCTACTCTATGCATTTCGTGTCTTGGCACTCATCATAGGTTTTACTTAAATATTTTTCTTAAGTTTCAGCGAGATAAGGGAATCCAGTATATGCCACTACACCTTACCCTTAAGTCTTACTCCCTACTCACACACAAAACTGGCATTTCGCGCACAAACAAGAAGCCCAAATTTATGTGCCCTTTAGTGGATTTTTAGCCCCACCCTCGTAATAAAAAAGTACGACTAGAATAATGCACCATCACTATATATTATATATTAAATTTTAATAAAATGCAAATTATTTTAAAAATTTAACTTTTCCTAAAAATTTAATAAAATGAATAAATACTATTATATTTAGTATATTTTAAATTATATATGCTTCTTTATCTCTGCATAAATCTCCTCATGTATATCCTCTATTGTTCTGATTTTATCATCTTTTACGCAATTTATTTCAAACCAATTATAATCCTTTGCAACATCACATGCTGCAGAATGTGCATCTATTAAATGGTTTTTATCTCTTTCATGAATATCTTTTACCTGATCTTTTGTAAATTTATTTTCTCTATTTTTCATAAGCTCCATAGCTTTTTCTACAGGCATATTTAAGAAAAACACTTCTGTAGGAATTGGTAGACCATATAAATTGAATTCATAATCCCAAAGCCAATCTAAAAACTTCTTTCTTTCAGCTTTATCATATATTTTTCCCGCTTGATGAACCATATTTGCAGTTGTATATCTGTCTGCTAAAATAATTCCACCATTATCATAGTATTCCTTATACCCTGTTTTAAATGTTGCATATCTATCTACTGCATAAAAAGTAGATGCTATATAAGGGCTTATCTCTTTTGCATTGGTTCCAAATTCACCTGATAAATACATTTTTACTAGTGATGAACTTGGACTATCATAATTTGGAAAACTTACAGTTTTATATTCTATTCCATCCTTTGTTAATCTCTCTTGTAATTTTGTAAATTGAGTTTGTTTTCCACTTCCATCAGTTCCATCTATTACAAATAATTTTCCCATTTTTTCCCCTCAAACTTTCTTTTTTAATCTTCTAAATCTAACTTTATATGTACTTCTTTTAATTGTTCTTCTGTTACCCTAGAAGGTGCTCTCATAAGCAAATCTCTTGCTCTTTTATTTTTTGGAAAAGCTATTACCTCTCTTATATTTTGAGAATCTTCTAACAACATTATCATTCTATCTATTCCAGGAGCTGCACCAGCATGAGGTGGAGTTCCATATTGGAAGGCATTGAACAATGCTCCAAATCTTGTTTCTACATCTTCTTTTGTATATCCTGCAATTTCAAATGCTTTTATCATTATCTCTGGATCATGGTTTCTTACTGCTCCTGATGCCATCTCTAAGCCATTACATACCCAGTCAAATTGATATGCAACTATATCTAATGGGTCTTGTGTATTTAATGCATCTATCCCGCCATGTGGCATTGAAAATGGGTTATGTCCAAAATCAATTTTACCTTCATCTGTTAATTCATACATTGGGAAATCTACTACAAAACAGAATTTATATACATTTTTTTCAATTAAATCTAATCTTTTTCCAAGTTCTATTCTAACAAGTCCTGCTATTTTTTGAGCAGTTTTAAATTCATCTGCTATAAAGAAAATACTTGAATTTTCTTTTGCTCCAAAATCATTAATTAATTTTTCTTTAATGTCATCTGTTATAAATTTTGCAATTCCACCTTCAACTTGTTTTTCTGAATTTATTTTTGTCCATGCTAAACCTTTAGCTCCAACTTCTTCAGATATTGCAAAATCTGCCATTTTGTCAAAGAATTTTCTTCCTTGTTCAGCTCCATTTGGCACAACAATTATTTTTATTGTTTTATCTTTAAATGCGTTAAATTCTGTATTTTCAAAAATAGCCGTTGCATCTTGAATTATAAGTGGATTTCTTAAGTCTGGTTTATCTATTCCATATTTTTCCATTGCTTCTTTATATGGAATTCTTATAAATGGTGCTTCATCTACTTTCCAATCTGTAAAATGTTTAAATGTATCTACAACAATTTTTTCAACTACACCTAATACATCATCTAATGTAGCAAATGCCATCTCAAAATCTAATTGATAAAACTCTCCTGGTGCTCTATCTGCTCTAGGATCTTCATCTCTGAAGCATGGTGCTATTTGAAAATATTTATTAAATCCTGACACCATCAATAATTGTTTAAACTGCTGAGGAGCTTGTGGAAGTGCATAAAACTCTCCTGGGTTTAATCTACTTGGTACTAAATAGTCTCTTGCTCCTTCTGGAGATGAATTTGCAAGTATAGGTGTTTGAATTTCTGGAAATCCAAGTTCTTCCATTTTATCTCTTAAATATTTTAAAACCTTTGCTCTAAATAAAATACTATTATGTAGTTTTTCATTTCTTAAGTCTAGAAATCTGTATTCAAGTCTTAAATCTTCCTTTGTTTCTATTTCTGAATTAATTTCAAATGGAAGCTCAGGCTTACATTTTCCTAATACTTCAATTTTATTTACAACAACTTCAATATCTCCTGTTGGCATATTAGGATTTTTACTTGATCTTTCCACAACTTTTCCATTAATGTGAATACAACTCTCTTTCACAAGCTCTTTTGCTTGTAATTGTAATTTCTCATCATTTACTACAACTTGTGTAATTCCGTCTTCATCTCTTAAATCTATAAAAATCATTCCACCTAAATTTCTGATTTTTTGTATCCATCCACTAAGTTCAACTTCTTCTCCAACATTTTCAATTCTTAGTTCTCCTAAATTCTTTGTTCTGTACATTGTATTACCTCCATATACTCTTTATTCTAACTGATCACCTTGAAGTTTTTCTTTAGCTACTTCTTCTACATTTTTTCCAAAAGTTTCTTTTATGTAATCAAGTGAAAGCATTCTTTTATTTTGATTTTTATTTAATTCTAATAAGTTTATTATTTCATAAAATTCTGTTATATCTAATGCTCTGTTTTCTGAATCATCATTAAAAAAGTGTTTTAGTACATTCACTCCTATATACTCTCCTATCACACTTGGTCGAAATTTCATATTTAAATTTTCTGGAAGATTAATACTTTTATCATCATAATCTTTTTCAATAGCTGCAATTTGATATTTTTCCTTTTCTAATGCCTCTCTCATTGATAATATAGTATTTTTTTGTTCTTCAGAAAATTCTAAACTTTTTTCAAAATTTGTATATCTTTCTTCATCTATACCTATATCATAAAATATTGAAATTCCTAAGCTACTTATAAAAGTGTAAACCAATTCTTGAACTGTAGTATTGAGAACTAATTCTTCTATAAATTTTGGTTCATCTATACTTAACATATCTAAAGCTTCTGATAATGCTATTAGCAAATAATGTCTATGTGTATACATATTTTTTAATCTTTTTCTACTATCATTTGCGGAATATGGTACAAATAAACACTTCCCATCTGGCATTACACAAATAATTTTGTATTTGGATATTTCATGTTTACTAGAATCAAACATTTCTGAAAAGCCTGTTATTCCTATAATTGTACTTTTTTCTTTTAAGTAACTTAAATAATTCATTATTTTTATTCCTTTATTTCAAAAAATTTATTAATCTTCAATAAAATATTTTTTTACCTCTCCATTTGGATGCACAAAGTTTCCTAATTTATCTTTATTAGTTATATTCTCTTCTATTCCCCAAATACATTTACTTACAAAATTATGAGTTACAACTAATATATTTTTTCCTTTATAATTTTTTTGTATATCATTTAAAAAATCTCTTGTTCTATTTAATCCTGATAGTAATGTTTCCGCTCCTTCTGGAGTTGTTTCAGTTTCAGTAGAATTCCATGTACTTTTATTTATTTCATTCCATTTTCTTCCAACTAAATTTCCTAAACCTCTTTCAGTAAGTCTAGAATCATAAATTATTTTTGCATTTGGTACAACATATTCTGTTGTTTCAGTTGCTCTTGCAACAGGAGATGAAAAAACTACATCAAATTTAGTTTCTGCTAATTCATCACCTATTTTTTGAGCCTGTTTGATTCCGTTTGGAGTTAGTCTTTCATCAGTTCTTTTACATATTGTGTCACTTAAATTTGATGGCACCTCTCCATGCCTGACTACATACAAATTCATGTTACCCCTCCATCACTATTGCTTTTTTATTCATGATTAAAAAAATTAATAATTTCTTTTTCCACCTCAGCTCTTGTTTCTATTGAATTTATTTTAACTCTAAATCCACTTGAGTTAGGCATATTTTTTGTATAAGCTGAAATGTGCTTTCTAAATTCTTTAATAGCAACATTTTCTCCTTTTTCTTTTATAAGTAGCTCTAAATGATTTTGTATAACATTCAATTTTTCTTTATTATCAATATCTGGCAATTTTTCTCCAGTATTTAAATAATGAATTATTTTTTGAAAAATCCACGGATTTCCAATAGAAGCTCTACCTATCATTATACCGTCCACTCCAGTTTTTTCAAACATTTCTTTTGCAGTTTTTTCATCTACAATGTCGCCATTACCTATTACCGGGATTTTTACCGCTTCTTTTACTTTTTTTATAATCTCCCAATCTGCTTTTCCTGAATAAAATTCACTTCTTGTTCTTCCATGTATTGTTATAGCAGAGATGCCATTTTTTTCAGCAATTTTGGCTAGCTCAACTGCAACTATATGATCATTATCCCAACCTTTTCTTATTTTTAATGTAACAGGTACTTTTGAATTTTGAATAGCTGTTTTTATTATTTTTTCTGCTAATTCTAAATCTAAGAGTATTTTGCTTCCTTCTCCATTTTTTGTAACTTTTGGAGCGGGACATCCCATATTTATATCAATTATATCTGCAAATTCAGATATATATTTACTTGCATATGAAATAGCCTCTATATCTGAACCAAATATCTGTATTGCAAGTGGTCTAGGTTCTCCTTCTGAATTTATTAATTTTTTTGTTTTTTCATCACCATACATTATTGCTTTTGAACTTACCATTTCTGTGCAAGCATAACCTGCCCCATATCTTCTAGCTATTATTCGAAATGGCAAATCAGTAATTCCTGCCATTGGAGCAAGTAATATATTGTTTTTTAATTTTACCTTTCCTATTTGTAGTTCTTTTAAATACATTTGTTGCTCCTATCTTTTACCTTAAACCTATCAATTAATCTTAAATCTAACTTCTATTTAATAAAAATAGTTTTCTTTCTTTTTCCACTAATATTTAGTAATAGTCCAATACAAATAAAACTAGTTATCATAGAACTTCCACCATAACTTATAAATAAAAGTGGAACTCCTGTAATTGGTAGTAAACCTAATGTCATTCCAATATTTTCTGTCATATGAAATAGGAAAATTCCGCTTATTCCTGCTGCTATATATGAACCCAAATCATCTTTTGCAGTTTTTGCAACATATAATGCTCTGGTAATTAGTGTAACATATACAAGTACAACTGCTCCAGATACTATAAATCCCATTTCTTCACCTATTACAGAATAAATAAAATCTGTCGTTTTTGGAGATAAATAACCCATTTGTGTCTGGTTTCCATTAAGGATCCCCATACCAGTAAGCTCTCCAGCTCCGATTGCAATTTTAGATTGAAGAACATTATATCCTGAACCTTTTGGATCTGACTCTGGATTTAAAAACACATCTATTCTTCTTTTTGCATGAGATGGTAATATAAACATATATATAAGTGGTAAAGCAATTGCTGTAATTAAAATTGCAGAAATAATGTATTTTTTATCTATTCCAGAAACAAATAACATTAAAACTAATGCAAGTATATATGCTGCAGCAGTTCCATAATCAGGTTGAAGTATTATTAAAAAAATTGGAACAATTGCTACTGCTAAAACTATTAATAACTTCCAAAAAACATTTATATCTTGTTTATCTTTTTCTTGTATTTTTATCATTACATATGCTAAAAATAATATCACTGAAATTTTTGTAATTTCTGCTGGTTGAAAAGACATAGAGCCAATGCTAAACCAGCTGTTTGCACCATTTATTGGTCTTGTAAATAAAACTGCAATTAACGCAATAATAGCTATTGCATAGAAAACTGGTGATATTTTTGCTAAAAATTCATAATCTATAAGCATAGTTATTATCATTATAACTATGCTTATAGAAAACCACATTATTTGTTTCTTGAAAGAATCTAAATCTAGTTGTTGACTTGCAGAATATAATGCAACAAAACCAACAATACAAAGCAGAATTGCAGAAATAAGAACCCACCATTCCATATTTTTAAATATTTTATTCTTCATCATTATTCTCTTCTTCCTTATTTTGACTTTCGTGTTCACTGGTTTCTGTTTTTTCTTCTATATCTTTATTGTCATCAACTTTATTCTCTTTTTTATCATTTTTTTCAGGTTCTTGATTTTTTTCTTCTGAATTTTCTTGTACCTGTGTATTATTTTGATTTTCTGTATCTGTTATTTTTTCATTTTCTTTATTTTCTTTTTGTTCCTGTGTTTCATCAAGATTTTCATTTTTATTATTTTGTTCTTTATTTTCGTCAGATTTTTGATTTTTGTTTTCTGCAAGTTTTATTTCTATTTTATGTTCTTGATTTGTTTTACTCAATTTTCTAGTTTCATCTTTTATATTTATTATTGGAATATTTGCATAAAGTGCTGGAGCACCTTGAGTTCCGTCTTCATTTGTTTCTGTTGTAAGTCTAACATCCATTGCTTTTTCATCTATATCAATATATTTTTTTATTACTTCTATTATTTCTTTTCTCATTAAGTCTAGGAAATCTGCAGAAACATTAGCCCTATCTTGCATAAGTACTAAATGTAATCTTTCTTTTGCTGTATTTTTTGAGCTTGTACTTAATGATTTACTTTTTTTACTTTTTTTGAAAATATTTATAAAATTTTCAAACATATTATTACCTCCAGTTTTATTAGTTTGTTGTTTTTATTTTTTACTAAAAATTTTCTTTATTTTAGCCCACAAACCTTTTTCTCTACCAGGAATTGTAACTTCTATGTCCTCCCCTAAAATTCTCTTTGCAATTTCTAAATAGGCTTTACCTGATGGAGCTTTTTTATTTTGAATAACTGGTTCTCCTTTGTTTGTTTGTGTAATTATGTATTCATCATCTGGAACAACACCTATAAGATCTATTGATAATAAATCTACTATGTCATCTACATCCATCATTTCTCCACGTCTTACCATATCTGGTCTTATTCTATTAATAACTAATTCTGGATTTTTAATTTCAGATGATTCTAATAGTCCTATAATTCTATCTGCATCTCTTATTGATGATATTTCTGCAGTAGATACAACTATTGCTCTATCTGCACCTGCAATTGCATTTTTAAATCCTTGTTCTATTCCTGCTGGGCAATCTATTAGTATATAGTCAAATTCCTCTTTTAATTTTGATGTCAATTCTTTCATTTGTTCTTCATTTACTGCTGATTTATCTCTTGTTTGAGCTGCAGGTAATAAATATAATTCTTTAAATCTTTTGTCTTTTATAAGAGCTTGTCTTAATTTACATTTGTTTTCAACAACATCAACAATATCATATACAATTCTGTTTTCTAGACCCATTACAACATCTAGATTACGAAGTCCTATGTCTGTATCTACTAAAGCCACTTTTTTTCCTTCTAGAGCAAGGCTTGACCCTAAATTTGCTGTTGTTGTTGTTTTACCTACTCCACCTTTTCCTGATGTAATAACTATAACTTCTCCCATTTTTCGTCTTCCTTTCCTAGGATTTTTATACTTTTCTATCATATAATGGATTTGCCAAAAAGTCAATAATTTGACATAAAATTTTTTGTTTTTTTGTAATAAAAAACTCACATCTGTAATCTTTAAATCAGATGTGAGTTTTCGTTATTATTTGCTTCTTTCATATTCTATTATTATTTCTTCACCTTTATTTGTAAAAATATGGACTTTTAGTTCATCTGTTGCATCAAATTTTGTTAAATTAAAAGTTTGTGAATAATTAATAATTTTATTTGGTTCTGGTGGTAAACTAAATCCTCCATCTCCATCACTTCTTCTTGCAGGTTCAAATTTCTTTCCATCAGATGTTTCAACATATTCTTTACCAAGTGCAATTTTATCAAAAATACTTTTTGGAGAACTAGAATGTAAAATTTCATAATCAACTTTATCAGTTGTAGTTTCTGGTATTTCTATTTTGAATGCTGTATTTGATAAAATTGCATATCCAACTTTAGTATTTTCATCATTACAGCTTTTAACTTTATAAATAATATTCTCTCTTTTATACATTTCTTCTGGGACATCTACCTTAAAACTCCAGTTTCCTGTATATGTTGTATTCATTATATTTTCCATATTATCTTTTCTAACAAATATTTTAGAAAATGAAATATTTAATTCCTTTGCTCTGGCTATTTTATGTTCTTCTGAACCATATGCTGTAAGATGATATATTAACTCATTATCACTAATTTCTTTTCCTCCCATACTATATCCACCCCAGAAATGAGGAGTAAATCTTTCTGTTCCAATTGTACCATCTTCTCTTGCCATTTCTGTTTCAACTTCACTTGTAACAAATACTATATTTCCATTCTCATCTAAAATTCTTAAATCTTGTAAGTCCGCTCCTTCCATTATTTTGCTGTCATATTTGTTACTTAATTTCATTTTAAAATTAATATCTAAATTATAATCATCAATTAAAAATGAATCTACTGCAAATTCTATTCCTTCTGATTCTACATATTTATTCTCTACCTTTTTTAAATATCCATTATCAACTGCTGTTTGAACTCCATCACTTGCATTCCCTCCAAAAATGTTACTAACAAAAATTCCTATGTCTTTTGCAAAAACCACACCAGTAACTGATAAAACCATACAACTGGCAACTGCTACACTTTTAAAAAATGAATGTTTATTTTTTTCCATATCAATTTTCCCCTTCTCCATAAAGTTGGATATAGAAATCTTTCGTTTTACTTCATTATATATTTTTTCTTTATTATAATTCTTCATCACTATACCCTCCTTTTAATAATTCTTTTTTTATTTTCTTTCTAATCCTGAATAATTTTGATTTAATAGTAAATTCAGAAACATTTAAAACGCCAGAAATTTCATTATATTTCATTGACGAATAATAGTATAATTCAAATATTTCTATATCGATTTTTTTCATATTTTTTAAGGCTTTATTAATAATAGCTATCTTTTCTCTTTGCTCGCAAAACATATCTATTTTAAAGAAATCATGAATTATATTCTCATAATCATCTAAATTACTATTAATTTTAATTACTCTACTTTTTTCTCTAACTAGATTTTTTGTTATTCCTGCAATATATGGACTTAAGTCTTTTGTTATATCAAGCTTCTCTCTATTTTTCCACAATACAACAAATGTATCTGATATTATTTCTTCGGCATCTTCCTTTGATAAATATTCAATTGCCATGTTTTCAATTATTTTATAAACATAACCACTATATTCATCTATTACTTTTTCTAAATCTAGCTCATTATCTTTATAATACTCACTTATTTTCATTTTCTTATTCAATTTAGATCTAAACTCCTTGTTTTTAAGATATCTTATACTTATATATTGATGAAATTTTGGTTTTGGTTTCACTTTTATTATATCATAAATTGTTTTAGAGCATAAGCATATGGGGACACCTCCCAAATGCATCTTGTACTTCATGTTTTTGGAAGGTGTCCCTAAATTCTTATTTGCCTACAAAAAAATCGAACCTATGAATATTTTCATAAATTCGACTTCATGTCATTGGTGCGGATGAAGGGACTCGAACCCCCACGCACAGGCACTGGTTCCTAAGACCAGCGCGTCTACCAGTTCCGCCACATCCGCATATAAACCAAATGACAAAATATATAATAGCACAACTATCTATATTTTGTCAAGTGTTTTCCAAGTATTTTCAAAATTTTATGCATTACCTTCACTGTTGGAATTTTGATTTGGCTCTACATTTGTTTCTGTTTTATTAGTACGATTCTTTTTATTTTTTTGATTACCGTCTTGTGTAGTTACATTATTTTGAGTTTTTTGTTCATCTTGTGTAGAATCTGCATTATTTTGTGGCAATTCTCCATTTGGCATTTCTCCCTCAGGTAATTCAGGTCTTTCCCCATTTAGTACTTGCTCATTATTTGGCATTTCAGGTCTCTCTCCTTTTCTCATTTCTTGCATACCTTTCATTTGATTATTTGAAGAATTCTTATTTACCTTATTATAAACTAAAAATCCACCTGATGTTAAAATTGCACCAATCAGAATCCCTATAATTAATGTCAATATTTTATCTTTCATAACTATTTCCTCCTTTCTGTTTTTTATTATAGAGGAAATATCTTAAAAAAAGCTTAAAATTTTATTATTTATTGCATTTTACATAAAGTTGTGATATAATAATTTTATGTTTTATTAAAGGAGATTAAATTATGGCAACACCATTTATACTTTCTCAAAAAATATCCACAGGTAACAAAGTTACCAAATATGAGTTTAAATCCTCTGAGGGCATTATTTCACAAGGATTGCATTTTATTCCAGGGGACAAAATAAGTTCTATTTTAAATCATTCTCACACTAAAGATTCTGAAAAATACTATAGACTTAAAATAAAGAAAACAAAAAATGGTCAAATTACTTCTATGAAGTGGGAACCTTTACCTGCTGTTTCTGCTTCTACTCCAGATCAAAATTCTCATTCAGTTGAAAGTTCTGACGAAATGCAAATTATTTTTGGTGTTAAAAGATCAAAAGAGTGTACTGAAGAAAATTGGCCTCAAGATATCCTTCCTAAAGTATCATACAGCCATGAATATGGAGGTTTATTTAGATTTAGTTTAGGAGATGAAACTATTTATATAGATAGTATATTTGAAAATATTATGTCAAAAGAGGATGCTGCTTTATATAGCTATTCAAAATTGGATAATTCTAAAGCTAATGTTGATTATCTAAAAACTAAGTATAAGGTTAATATACCAGAATTTAATAAGTTCTTTAATAAAGGAACTTATTCACCAAAAAAAATAAAAAAAAGATCACATAATCGTGAAGAAACCCGTTAAGATAATCTTAACGGGTTTAATTTTATATAACTTCCACAAATATTTTCAAGTTTTCTCCATTAATTGGAGTATCTTGATATTCTTTGTCTTGTTCATTATAATATACATTTTTAGCAAGTGTATCATGTTTAATAGTATCTTCGAATTTTTTCACTACATTTTCTAGCATTTCATTTCCAGAAACATAAAGATTAATATTATCCATTACTTCAAATCCACTGTCTTTTCTCATATTTTGAACTTTAGATAAAATCTCTCTTAAATATCCTTCTTCTTTTAGCTCTGGAGTAATTTCTGTTTCTATTACAACACCAATTTCTCCATTTCCGCTAAATGCAAATCCTTCTTTTCCTTGCATTGTAACAAGTAAGTTTTCGCTTGAAAGTTCTATTTGTTCTTCATCAATTTCTATATATTCTGTTTTACCACTTTGAACTTTTGTAGCTAATTCCATTTGATTAAATTCTGCAATCTTTTCTTTAATTTTTGGAATTAATCTTCCATATTCACGTCCAAGGACTGGTAAATTTGGTTTTATTTCAAAAGAAACATAGTCCTTCATATCTGCACCAAGCACTACTTTTTTAACATTTAATTCATCTTTTACAATGTCTGAATAATATTCTGGTAAATCTTTTACAGATATTAACATCTCAGATAGAGGTTGTCTGTTTTTAATATTTACGGAATTTCTAGCGCTTCTTCCAAGTTTTACTATTAAATATGCTAAATCCATTTCTTTTTCTAATGTTTTATCTATTTTAGATTCTTCCACTTCAGGCCAATAGCATAGATGAACACTTTCTTCCGCATTTTTATCTAAGTTAACTACTAAATTTTGATATATTTCCTCTGTCATAAATGGTACAAATGGTGCTGAAACTTTTATTAATTTAACTAATACTTCATATAATGTTACATAAGCTCCAATTTTGTCATCTGTAAGAGAAGTTCCCCAGAATCTTTCTCTGTTTCTTCTTACATACCAATTTGATAAACTGTCTGTGAACTCACCAATTTGTATCGCTGCATTTGTTATATCATATTTATCAATTTTTTCATCAACTTCTTTAATTAATGTATTTAATTTTGAAATAATCCATTTATCCATTATATTATCTGATACGAAATTTTTATAATTTAGTGGGTTAAATTGATCTATTTCTGCATATAAAACATAGAAAGAATATACATTCCAAAGTGTTGCTAAAAATCCTCTTTGCGTCTCTTGAACACTCTTAATTCCAAGACGTTTTGGAAGCCAAGGTGCTGCAGCTGTATAGAAATGCCAACGTGTAGCATCTGCTCCAACAGTGTCTAACAAAACAAGTGGATCAACTCCATTTTTCTTAGATTTAGACATTTTTTGACCTTTTTCATCTAGGACATGACCTAAAACTATACAGTTTTCGAATGGTGTTCTTCCAAATAGAGCTGTTCCTAAAGCTGTTAAAGTGTAGAACCATCCTCTAGTTTGGTCAACCGCTTCTGATATAAATCCAGCTGGGAATTGTTTTTCAAATTCTTCTTTATTCTCAAATGGATAGTGAAGCTGTGCATAAGGCATAGAACCAGAGTCAAACCAACAATCTATAACTTCTTTAAATCTTGTCATCTCTTTTCCACATTTTGAACATTTTAAGTGGACATTATCTATATATGGTTTATGTAATTCTATTTCTTCTGGACAATCTACTGCTTTTTCTTTTAATTCTTCAATTGAACCAATACATTCTAAATTTCCACATTCACATTTCCATACTGGTAATGGTGTTCCCCAATATCTATCTCTTGAAATTCCCCAATCTATAACATTTTCTAAGAATTTTCCAAATCTACCTGTACGAATTGTATCTGGATACCATCCAACTTTATTATTATTATCTACAAGCTCATTTCTTAGAGCAGACATTTTTACAAACCAACTCTCTTTTGGATAATAAAGAAGTGGTGTATCACATCTCCAGCAATGCGGATATGAGTGTAAGTGTTTTTCCTTGCTATATAATTTGTTATTATCAGCTAGCCATTTACAAATATCTTCATTACAATCTCTAACAAATCTACCTGCCCATGGTTCTACTTCTGGTACAAACTTTCCAGATTTATCAACTAAATTTACAAACGCAATATCATTTTGTTTACAAACTAAGCTATCATCTTCACCATAAGCTGGTGCTAAGTGAACTATTCCTGTACCATCTTCTAGTGTTACATAATCTCCATGAAGTACAACAAAAGCTTTTCCTTCTGGTTTGCAGAAAGGCATTAATTGCTCATATTTAGTTCCAAGTAATTCTTCACCTTTAAATTCTTTTACTAATTCATATTGTTTATCTTTTAAAACTGTTGGTGCTAAATCTTTTGCTAGAATATAATTTTCAAATTTTGGTTCTTCTTCTGTTCCAATATTAACTTTAAATTCTGCATATGTATATGATTTATTAACACATAACGCTAAATTTGATGGAAGTGTCCAAGGTGTTGTTGTCCAAGCTAAAATATATGTATTTTCTTTGTCTAAAACTTTAAATTTTGCAATACATGTTAAATCTTTAACATCTTTATATCCTTGAGCAACTTCATGTGAAGAAAGTGCTGTACCGCATCTTGGGCAATATGGCATAACTTTATGTCCTTCATATAGTAATCCTTTTTTCCATAGTTCTTTTAAAGCCCACCAAACTGATTCTATGTAATTGTTATGATATGTAACATATGGATTTTCCATGTCTAACCAAAATCCTACTTTGTTAGTCATTTTTTCCCACTCGCCTACATATTTGAAAACACTTTCTTTACATTCTTTAACAAATTCTTCTACACCAAATTCTTCTATTTGTTCTTTTCCTGAAATACCAAGTTTTTTCTCTATCTCTAATTCAACAGGAAGTCCATGTGTATCCCAACCAGCTTTTCTTGGAACATAATATCCTTTCATTACTTTATATCTTGGAATTATATCTTTCATAACTCTTGTTTCAATATGTCCAACATGTGGCATACCATTTGCTGTAGGTGGTCCATCATAAAATACAAAATATCTTTTTCCTTTGTTCATATCAAAGTTTTTCTTTATAATGTTTTTTTCTTTCCAAAGGTTGCTTACATCTTTTTCCATGCCAACATAACCTTCTGGTAGTTCTACTTTTTTATACATAAAAGCTCCTTTCCTTTATTACTTATATTATATTTATTTGAGGATTTTTTACCTGTTTAACCGCACATCATTTTTTAAAATCCTATGGTACCCCCTTTAGGGATACCCACCATACGGATTTTAAAAAACGAAATGCTTGATACGGTAAAAAATCTTTTAACTAAATAAGTAATATAAAAAGCAAGTCATGTCCTTGTTTTAGGACGAAATGACTTGCTTGTATTCCGCGGTACCACCTAAATTAGTAACCTTTAATTACTCTCTTAATTTGCATTTTACGCATTGCATACGACAAAACTTAATTTTAAACAATTGCTTAGGTTCAGTTTTGCAACATATAAGGTGATAATAAATAATTTTTACTTACTCTAATTTCAGCTAATATAGAGCTCTCTAAAAGATATTGCATTATTTACCTTGTCCTTAATTATAGTTTTTAAATATTTATATTGTTATATATAATATCACATTTTTCACATGAATTCAAGGGTTTTATAAAAAGTTTTAAAGATAGTAGTAGATAATTAAAATTGTAGAGAACCTCTAAGGGCGATTTTAATCGCCTGCAAAACCAATAAACTAATTTTTTTCTTTTTTATTCATCAATAATTCATTCCTTGTTTCTATCGTTGTAGTAGGAATAGGTCCATTATCTTCTATTTTTTTTTCTAGTATAAAGTTTATATGCATAATAATAGCTTGATCTATATCTTCAAAAGCAACTTTTCTCCACTCTTCTATATTAGAAGGACTTTTTCTATTTTCTTCAATTTTATCAGCAATATAAGTTACTTTAGCAAGCATATCCATTTTATAGTATGAAATAGCATGATATCTTATAGCATTTTGTATTTGCTCATCAAGCCCATATTTTTCTTT
Organism: uncultured Clostridia bacterium; assembly: GCA_946401865.1. GTDB lineage: Bacteria > Bacillota > Clostridia > TANB77 > CAG-508 > CAG-269. Next base: position 32,071 of record CAMIVO010000007.1, on the reverse strand, counting down.
TACAATAAATGCTCCTATAGGACAATGAAGTAATTTTGTATTCATTTTTTCGCCTTCATCTAATTCTATATTGTTTTTTTCTGCTATTTTCAAAGCCTCTTCATCTGAAATATCTTTTGCTATATCATGTGTTAAACCAGCAAGTGCTGCTTTATCTTCATCAACTCCATAAATTTTAGCAAGTTCTATAGCTTTATTCATAACCCCAATTGAATGATTGTACCTATATTCTGATAACATGTTTTTTAAATCTTTTTTTATTTTTTCAATTAATTCCAAAGTTTCTTTTTTCACGTTTTTATTCCTCTACGTCTTCTTCTATTTCATCATCATTTGGTTCTTCTCCTAAACTTTGTTCAAATGCCTTTTCAAAGTTTTCTCTAACTTGTTTTTCAACCTCATCCATGATTTTTGGATTATCCATTAGATATTTTTTAACATTATCTCTTCCTTGGCATATTCTTTCTCCTTTATAGCTGAACCATGAACCACTTTTTACAATTATATCTAGGTTGACTGCCATATCTACAATATTTCCAATTTTAGAAATACCTTCACTATAAATTAAATCAAATTCTGCCTCTCTAAATGGTGGAGCAACTTTATTTTTAACAACTTTAACTCTAACTCTATGTCCTTGTACTTCTCCATTTTGTTTTATTTGTTCTATTTTTCTAATATCAAGTCTAACTGAAGAATAGAATTTTAATGCACGTCCTCCTGTTGTAGTTTCAGGATTTCCAAACATTACACCTATTTTTTCTCTTAATTGGTTTATAAATATTAATACTGTTTTAGATTTGTTTATTGCTCCAGTAAGTTTACGTAATGCTTGAGACATAAGTCTTGCTTGTAGTCCCATATGTGAATCTCCCATGTCTCCATCTATTTCTGCTTTTGGAACTAATGCAGCAACTGAGTCTACAACTATGACATCTAAAGCTCCACTTCTAACTAAACTTTCTGTAATTTCTAATGCTTGTTCTCCTGTATCTGGTTGAGAAACTATTAAGTTATCTATATCTACTCCTAATTTTCTTGCATGTGAAGGATCTAAAGCATGTTCTGCATCAATAAAAGCAGCCTCTCCTCCCATTTTTTGTGCTTCTGCAATAATAGATAATGCAAGTGTTGTTTTTCCAGATGACTCTGGTCCATATATTTCTACTATTCTTCCTCTTGGAACACCACCAATTCCTAATGCAATATCTAAGCTTAATGCTCCTGTAGGTATAGCATCTATTTCCATTGCTTTATAATCTCCAAGTCTCATAACTGAGCCTTTTCCGAATTGTTTTTCTATCTGGCTTAAAGCTACATCTAAAGCTTTTCTTTTTTCATTATTTTCTGCCATTATTATTTCCTCCTTAATTTTATAAACTTTTGTTTGATGTTTTTATAATACACAACAAACATTTTTTTGTCAATACTTTTTTTAAATATTTTTTATTTTCTTGTATACCATTCTCCAATATTGTAAAACATACTATACCAATTTGACTTTATTTCTCCAATTAAATCCGTATTTTTTAATGTCATAATTTTATTTCTAGCAATTCCAATATAAGGAACTTCTTCATTGTATATTTCATATAATCTTTGATATTTTGTTTTAAGCTCATTTTCATCTGTGTTATTTGAAACAAAACTCATTATATCATTTACTTCTTGGTTATTATATCTTTCTAAATTATTATATCCAAAATATGTGTTTAAATCTGGCGCAATTGGCTGTTCTATTGAGCATAACATCATATCATAATTAACATTATTTAAATATGAATTATATAAATTATCATCTGCATATATTATATTTACTATAATACCTTGCTCCTGTAGTTGATATTTTATATTTTCTGCAGCTCTACATCTTGTACCATTAGAAGCCCTTACCACTAGATTTAATTCAAGATTTATTGTTCTATAATTTTCATATTTCTGCCATATTCCATTTTTTTGATTCCATCCTGCATTTGATAATAAATTCCATTTTTCATCTAAATTATAAAAATTATTATCTTGCTCATCTACCAAATAGCTTCCTTTATTTAAAGGAAAATCTGATGGACTATATAAACCTCCAAAAGAATTGTCTATTACAGCTTGTTTATCTATTGAAGCTCTTATTGCTTTTCTTATATTTACATCTGACAAAAATCTACTATTTGTATTTAAAGCTAAAAATACGTATTCTCTTCCTTCTGTTTCTTTTAAATCATATCCTATTGTTCCTACATAGTTTCTAAAATCTGAATTCTCTGTATTAATTAAACTTAAATTTCCCATTTTAAATGCATTATACATTTCTGCAACTGTTGAGTATAGATTTATTGTTATTTTTTCAATTGTGGAATTTTGTTCCTTGTTCCACCAATTAGCATTTTTTTCTAAAACTATTGTGCTATGAGAAACTTCAGAAATTTTGTACCTTCCTGTTGTTGTAGGGGCTTTGTTCTTTTCAGTGTTCCAAAAATCTGTACCTGCATAATATGAATTACTTAATATAGGGAAATTTAAATAGTATTCAAAATTTTTTACTTCTGATGATAAAATGATTTTTAATGTATAATTGTCTATTATATCTACCTCTTGTATAGAGCTAACGTTTTTTGAATATACAGAATTGTTATTTTCTTTTAATTTATCTATTGTGAATTTAACATCATCACTTGTGAATTTAGTACCATCTGACCATTTTACAGCTTGGCGTAATTTCACAATATACGTGTTTCCTGACATTTTTGCACATTCTTTGGCTAATATATAATCTAATTTATAATCTTCTGTAACTCCTATAAGAGGTTCATAAATTAATTTATCAATATCTTGAACTTTTCTATTAGATGTTATTATTGGATTTATACTATCAAAATTTGATATTGCAAGAGTCATTTCTTTTCCCTTTTCGATTTCTCCTGTAATTGACGATTTTGATGTATTATTTTCTTCATTTGATTTGTTTTGAATTTTTACTTTATAGATAGCGAATCCAAGAATAATAATTATAAAAACTAAAAAAATATAGCCAAAAAAATTGTTTCTCATAAATATCCTCTTTTTAAATTAAAACTACTTCTGTATTATATAATATTTTAGCGAAATGTCAAGAGAAAAAAGGGGACGTAGTAAATTTTTCACAAATGTGAAAAATTTACTACGTCCCCTTTTTTCTCCTTTTTTCTTTTTCTCCGTCCCCTTTTTTCCCTTTTTTCCATTTCTCTTTTTTATACTATAAACTTAAAATATATGAAAATTAAAATTTCCAAAATTAATATCAATGGCATTCCAATAGTAAATTTTTTCTTTTTGGTTTTATGTCTAAAAGTATAAATTCCAGCAATAGTTCCTATTCCTCCACCCAAAAAACAAAATCCAAATAATGTATTTTCTGGAATTCTCCAACTACCTGTTTTGGCTTTGTATTTATCTATTCCCATGACAAAAAAGCCTAAAATATTTATAACTAGTAAATATAATAATATTTGTTTTATATTCATTTTTTACCCTTCTATTATTAGTGATGTTTTTCCACTTTTAGCTTCTAATTTAGCTTTCCCACCTATTGGAAATGTTATCATAGGTGTTGTATGACCAAAATCGCAATTTGCAATAACAGGTATATTTTCAAGTTCTTTTTTAGATTTTATTAGTTTTACCCATTTATCATTTGTCATATTTATTTCTTTTATACTTCTACCTAAAATCAGTCCTTTTACATATTTAAAATCTGGCAAATGAATAATACTTTGTAACAGTCTATCTATCATTAAATAGCTACTTGATTTGTCTTCTCCTTCAGAAATATATTCTAAAAACAATATTGAATTTTTTATACAAGGCATATACTCTGTTCCATGAAGTAAATTTATTGTGCCTAGGGTTCCTCCAACAATAGTTCCTTCAGTGCTTCCTTCATTGATTACTAATATACCATCATTTGGTATAAAATTTCTATTTTCTTGATCTATAAACCATGCATCACAACTCCATTGTTTAGATGGCTTTATTTCTACTGGTTCATCTTCAAAAAACATTTTCTTAAAATATTCTAATGTGTATTCAAATCCTTTTTTTTCACCAAATGTTGAAAAATGTGGACCATAATATGTTACTAATCCTGTTTTAGCATAAACTGTATTTAATAAAGATGTTATATCTGAATACCCACATAATATTTTTGGGTTATTTTTTATAATATCATAATCGATATAACTTAATACTTGATTTGTGTTCAATCCACCAATAGCCGTTAATATTGCTTTTACATTTTTATCCTTAAAAGCATTTTCGATATCTTCTACTCTATGTTCAACTGTTGCAATTGCATAGTCATCTTTTTTTTCATAAACATATTCTCCAAAGGTAACTTTTAGTCCTAAATTTTGAAGTCTTTGGGTAGCAATTTCGATTGTATCTTTTCCTAAAATGCTCATTCCATTTGATGGAGCGATAATTCTTACTTCATCTCCGGCTTTTAGTTTTTTTGGTATCATATAAACCTCCTTTTTTATCCTTTAATTAATTTTCTTAAAAGATTTGTCATTACAAAATTTATCATCTAATAAATCTTATAACTTTTTTCTAGATTTTGAACCTTTCCAATTTTAAAAATTCAGTTGTTATTTTATTAAAATCTCTATCCACTATTGTACATTTAGCAATAAGATTATAAACACAATCTTTTATATCCTCAGCTAAATAAATTTCTTAAATTTCAAATTTTACTTTATTTTTCAACTAAACATTCTATAATTGTATTTGGAAATTCAACTTTTTCTGTTCTTTTATAATCTTTATAACATTCTTCTTTATATTCTTTTACGTATTTAATATTAAAATTTTCTTTTAATAAGAATTCTTTTAAGGAGTCTATTGTATGTAGTCTTCTGTATAAATATTTTACATTTTTTGTTCCTAGAGTTTCATATACTGGATATTTTGTAATGCCTGTTTTCTCATCATAAGTTGTGCCTTCAAGTTTTGCTTCCCATTCATTTCTGCTCCTTACAACAATATAAAACAATCCTTTAGGTTTTAAAACTCTTTTTATTTCTTTGAGAGCTTTTTCTAATTTAGTATTATCTAAATAGTGTAGTACTAATCTTGCATATACAAAATCAAATTGTTCATCTTTATACGGCATTTTTTCAGATACATCTTCTAGTTTTAATTCTATTTGTGTGTCAAGTCCTTCTTCTTCTATTATTTTTTTTGTATAATTCATACCTTCAACATCTATCGTTGTTGCAATTATATGACTACTGGGTGCAATTTTTGACATTTCTATCTCAGCCGAACCTGCAGTACTTATTCCTATTGATAAAATATTTTTAAATGAACTTTTTACAAGCTGTATTCCATTTTTTTCACTTATACTTGGTTTAAAAAAATTGTTCTCTACTTCTTTAACCTTAACATTTTTATTATTTATTATAGAGCATTTTCTTCCTTTTCTTACAGGTTTATTCATTGTCACTTTCCTCCGTCCAATTTTTTCTCAAGACTAATAAATATCAAACTAAGGCCTATGCAATCAATACTGCTTTAATTCTTCTAACTCCTGAACTACTAGACTCTTCCTTCTTAATTTTAAACACTCCAAGCTCGCTTGTATTTTGGACATGAGGTCCTCCACATAATTCTAATGAAACATCTCCAATTTTGTATACAGAAACAACATCTCCATATTTTTCTATAAACATAGCTTCTGCACCCATAGCTATTGCCTCGTCTTTTTTCATTTCAAGTTTTTCTACTGGAATAGCTTCTTTTATCCATTTATTAACTAAATCTTCAGTTTGCTTCTTTTCCTCATCTGTCATTTTAGCATCATGAGAAAAGTCAAATCTTAATCTTTCTGCTGTGATATTACTTCCTCTTTGATGTACATGTGAACCAAGTACTTGTTTTAATGCTGCATTTAGAAGGTGTGTTGCTGTATGATATTTTGTTTCCATTTCTCCAGTTGAAGCTAAACCTCCTTTAAATTTTTGTTCAGATCCTGCTCTAGATTTTTCTTGATGCTCTTTAAATAATTTATCAAATTCTTCCATGGAAATTTTCATTCCATTTTCTGTAGCTAAATCTTTTGTAACTTCTGGTGGAAATCCATAAGTATCATATAATCTAAATACAATTTTTCCTTCTATTATGTCTTTTCCTTGAGCTTTTAATTTATTAACTTCTTTTTCAAATTCTCTTTCCCCATGACTTAGAGTTTTAACAAATTTATCTTTTTCTTCAATTATTACTTGTTTAATGTTTTCTCTATTTTTTTCTAATTCTGGATACATTTCACTTAGATTATCCACATTTAAATCTATTAATGTTGATAATTCATTTAAATCAATTTGTAATTTGTTCATTTGTCTTATCATTCTTCTGATTAGACGACGTAAAACATAACCTCTATCTAAGTTTGATGGTCTTCCCCCATCTGCAATTATCATCATACTTGAGCGTAAATGTTCTGCAATTATTCTTCTACTTTCTATTATATCTATTTTTTGAAGTTCAAAAAGTTTATCCATTACAGGTTTAAATAACTCTGTATCAAAAGGTGTTTCTTTTCCTTGAAGAAGCATAGTCATTCTTTCTAGACCTAAACCTGTATCAACATTTTGTTGTTTTAATTTAGAATATCCTTTTTCATCTTTGAAATATTCCATAAATACATTATTCCAAATTTCAACATATTTACCGCAATCACATGAAGGTTGGCAATTTTCTGAACATGCTGGTTTTCCTGTATCATAGAACATTTCTGTATCAGGTCCACAAGGTCCTGTTTCTCCTGCAATCCACCAGTTATCATCTTTTCCATAGTAATAGATATGTCCATCTAAAATTCCAGCATCTTTCCAACATTTAGCTGAAAATTCATCTCTTGGGCAATCTTCATCACCAGCAAAAACTGTTACTGAAAGCTTTTCTACTGGAATTTGTAATTCTTTTGTTAAAAACTCAAAACTCATTTTTATTGATTCTTCTTTAAAATAGTCTCCAAGTGACCAATTTCCAAGCATTTCAAAATATGTAAGGTGGCGGTTATCTCCAACCTCGTCTATGTCGTTTGTTCTTACACATTTTTGATAATCTGTTAATCTTTTTCCTTCTGGATGTGGTTCCCCTAATAAATATGGTACTAAAGGTTGCATTCCTGCTGTATTAAACAATACAGATGGATCATTTTCTGGTATAAGTGGGCTAGATGGAATAATTTTATGTCCATGTGCTTTAAAATAATTTAAATATTTATTTCTTATTTCTATTGCTCTCATTTAAAAACCTCTTTTCTAAAATATGCGTATATTATATAGCAAAATGGCACATTTTGCAAGATATTTTGAAGATTTGCTAATAAAACAATTGCTATTTAATTATTTATTTAATAAATTAGTTAAACAATTAAAAACTATAATTTTATTTAGTTTATAAACTCAATGCAAACATTTAAAAAATGCTTTAATTTTATTAAGTATTCTCATATATATTGGCTCTTTAAATTCTACTATATCTATATTATTACCTATTTTATTTTCATCTATTAATTGATTTTGTCTTTGCCTATTAAATATATCGTCAGAATTATATTTTTCTTGCAATTTTTTTTGGTATTGTTGCTCATTTTGACTTAATCTTTTCAAATATAGTTCTTTTTGTTGTTCTGTAACACACCAATAATTATAGCATATCATTCCTATAATTCCTCTTGTTTCATCTAGGATATTTAGTTCTTTTAGAGGTTTGCTATAATCAAAGTTGCATATATATTCTTTTGAAGCATTTTCATTAAGATATTGCATAAGTTTTTTAGGTATTCTATCTACATCTTCTTGTCTTATTCCTTTTAAATAATAAATAACTTCTGCCATAGCATTTGCATCTTTTACACTAACCATTTTTAACCTCTATTCTAAATTTTGTTCATCATTAGTATGTTCTATATTAACATTTTTTCTAATTGTTCCAGTAGCATTTTGCATATTTGATAACCTTGTTGTATCATCTTCTATACAATCTGCAAATCCATATTTACGTTTTTTAACTTGTCTTGCCCTTATTCTTTCAACAATCATTTTAGAAACTTTAGCATAAAATTCTTCATTTCCAATATGTGAATTATATATCGCCTCATCCATAATTGAACTTTCTTTTCGATCTTGTCTTGCCATTTTTTCTGTCCAATTTTGCCCTACACTAAATTCTCTCATTAAGGCTTCTTCTACTGCCTTTTCATCAATTTTAAATAAGTGTCCAATTTTTTGTAAATCTAAATTATTAGCAAAACATCCCACAAACGTTTCTAATATACTATCAATTTGTTCTTGACTCTTGCCTATCATTGACATAGCATTTTGAACAACTTTAATACATGAAGCAATATGCATAACTTGTCCTGTGTATTTTCGCTTTATTTCTCCCATTAATGCATCTGCCTTATACGGTTCTGTTTTATATTTTTCTTTCATTTCTGCTTGTTTTTCAAGTATATCAAAATACGAATCATCGCAAAACTCTCCTGTAAGCGAAAAATCTTGTCTATGTATTAAGTTTTCGCACTCCCAACCATTGTTTATAAGTGTTGCTATATTTTTTCCAAAAGCTTCTGCCAATTGCTCTGTAAAATTCACATTTTGCTTTTCTGAAAAATCCATAATAGTTTGTAATTGTTGTGTATTGCCATTTGCTATACAAGTTTCTAAATCTGAAATTCTAAAAGGGCTCCCCAAAATTCTTTCTGCTTGACCATATCTTTGACCTCTTGAATAAGAACTATCTACTGCATCAATAAAAGCTTGCATTGAATATCCCAATGATTCAATATTTGCTTTAACCTCTGGAGATGATAAAAATCCTATTCTTTGTAAGTATTCTCTCATACTTTCTGCTCTTTGATTTTCTCTTAGTTCTTGCGAATATCTACTACCATAAATTTCTCCCAATCTTTTTTTTCGTTCGTCATCTTGGACTGCATAATCAGATTCAAATTCATCTAAACTACCATCTACTTTTATTGGAAGTCCATATTTAATACTAAAATCCTGTGGTATTTCTCTTATATAGCTAATAATAGGAACTTTTATTCCCATTTTTGCTAATCTTTTATTTATATCTCCTTCAATTTCAATATCTTCCAATGGAGATGCTCCATTAATCCTAATTTCTGGTTTTTTGTCATTAAAAACTACTGCGCTAACTTTATATCCATCTGTTTTTGGAGCATATTCAATAGACCTTGCATTTAGTAAGTCCATTGGACCTAACTCTGATGTAGATAAGTGTGAATCAACACCTTTGAAGTTATGAATTAAACCATCTTTATCAATTGTAAAAACAGCCCTTCCCATAGATGCTGTTGCAAATCCTCTTTCATCTTCTGAAACGCTATCTATTTGTGAAGGTTCTACTCTTTCAAATCTTATAATTCCATTTTCTTGTATTATTCTTCCACATATTAAAGTTCCATTATTTATTAAGTTTTGCAATTGTTCAGATCTTTCAATTTTAATAAACTTACTTAAATAGTCTTCTCTATGCTTTATTTCCCCACTATATACAATTTCCCCATTTTCATCTTCATATCCAGATTGCCACTCTTCAACTGGTAACCACCCCTTTTCATGATGTTCTTTTTTATAAAACATTGCCATTTCTTTAAAGACATCCCATGTTGTTCTTGGGTTTTCATTCTCATCAGTAATTATTTCTATTATATCGGTTGAAATTGTATGTCCTTCAAATGTATGCATATTCCTTTTGGTCATAGGAACTTCTCGTGTTCCTTTTGCATTATAATTAACATCATCCCAACTATAATCAACAGATTCTTTTAAATTTGCTTTTAGACATACATCATTTTCCCATATAGTTTTTACGATATCATACGTAATTTGGTCCAAGTTCTGTTCTGTTAAATTTTCATTTATCCCATTTTTAAATACATCTTCTCGTATAAAAGTAATAATATCGATAAATCCACCATTCTTAGCATCTTTTGTTTCAATTTCACCGTTTGTAGATCTATCTATAAAATCCTGCAATTTTTTCTTAATATCTTTTCCACTTTCTCCTATACTAGTTTTCTCTATGTGTTTTATCCAGCTATTAATTAAAAAAGCCAAATTATTTGCTTGTCCTAGAACTCCCTCTAAACCTTGACTAAAAAATATTCTAGGAACTGGGTCTTCTGGACTTTTGTTTTTTCCATCTCTTTTTCCATCACGTGGAACTAATCCATGTTGTCTAATACTTTCTACATTTAGCTTGCTTGTGATATGCCAGAACGTTTTTTCATCCATATATTCTTTTTTTAATATAGTTCCTCTCATTATTAATATCACCCACTTCATTATATCACAAGATAATTTTTTTGTGTTAAATATTGAAAATAAATTTTCTACATTTATCTAGTAACAAAAAAAGACTTGATTTATTTTAAATCAAATCTTTTTATATTAATATACATAATTTTGTGGATTTACAGTATTTCCATCAATCCTAATTTCGAAATGTAAGTGTGGTCCTGTTGAATTTCCTGTAGAACCAACTGCTGCTATAATATCTCCTGCTTCGACTTTTTGTCCTACTTTTGCATAAATTTTACTACAATGTGCATACCAGGTTTCTATTCCATTTCCATGGTCTACTTTAACTAGATTTCCATATGAACCATTATATTGTGCAAAAGTAATTGTCCCACTTGATACAACTTTAATATTTGTACCTGTTGCACAAGCTATATCTAGTCCTGTATGTCTAGAGCTTCTTATTGAGCTTGATACTCCATATCTTGAAGATACTGTTCCATTTACTGGAAGAACTGAAATTTTTATTCCATTTATTATAGCTAATGATTCATTTTCTTCTTTTATTTCTTGAGCAGCTGTTTTAACATTATTTGCAGCTACTTCAAAAGTATCTGTATTAATCTCTTCTGTATTTACAGTATATTTTTCATTTATTTTAATGTCTATTTCTAATTCATCTGTATTAAATTGTTCTTCTATTTCATTAACTATTTTTTCAGCTTCTTCTAATGTTTCTACATATTCTTTTGGTTGATTATTTAAAGCTACTTCATAGAATTTATATACTTTTGTTGTATATTTATTTTCTAATGCGGTAATTATCTCGTTTTCGCTAGTTTGTGATGTCCTTTTATACAATTTTAATTTGTACTCAGGTTCTTCGTTTAAAGAAACACTTGCAATGTTTTCTTTAGGTTTTAATAAGTTTTCTTCAATTTGATTTTTAAAATCTTTAACATCTGCAATTATTCCAAGTTTTTCTCCTGCAATTGTAACCTCATATACAGGTTTATATTTTATACATATACTCGCTAAAATGATTATAAATCCTGCTATAATTATTGCTCCAATTTTTGCAGTTTCTTTGGTATAAAAATTTAATTTCGTTTTTAAAATAAGTATTCACTCTCCTTTAATTGTTATTTTTAGCGAAACTATCCTTTATTATACCACATTTTTTCATTTTTTGCAAATTTGTTACTTTCTAGCGAATTTTTTTTCTATTTCATATCTTGTCATTTTTATTGCAATAGGCATTCCTTTTGCATTAATAAATGGATTCTTTAGAGTTAGTAATTCTTCTAATAATTCTTCTATTTCTTCTCTTGATTCCTTTATTGGAATTTCTAAAGCAACTTTTGATGATATTGCATCTATAAATTTTTGTTCCTTTTGATTTTCATCGTTTCTAGGTGCCTGGTTAATTTCTTCAAGAATTTCTTTAAACAATTCTTCTGTATTAACATCAACACATATTTCAGGAACTCCAGAAAGTTTTATAGTATTTTCCCCAAACTCTTCTAATGTAAATCCTGCTTGCCTAAATAATTTCATATTATCTTTTGCTATACTCATTTGTTTAGCATCTAAATTAATTAAATCTGGCAATAATAACATTTGAGAGCTTTTATATTCATCATTATAAAAAATATTTTTTATTTTCTCATACATTATTTTTTCGTTTGCATGTTTTTGATCCATAATATATAGTTCATTATGTAATTCTAATATTATATAGTTATCAAAAGCTGTTCCAATAAATTTGTAATCTGGTTTGTTAAATTCTTCTTCATTTTCAAACATAGATAAGTTGTCTTGTGGAAAATCTTCATCATTTACAGTATAAATATCTTTCTTTTCTTCAGGTGTTTCAACTATTCTACCACCATATGGTTCTTTACCAAATAATTTTTTATACATTTCTCTAAAAGAAATATCTGTATTGTTTTCTTCTTGACTTTCTGTTATTTCATTTATATTGTTTTCTGTTACTTCTTCTATAGAATTTTCTTCTTGATTATTTATTGTTTCATCTAAATCATTATTTACTTGATTTTCTGTTGTTAGTTCATCTACGTTATTCTCTATTTTTTCAGAAATTGTTTCTTCTGTTTGGGTTTCTATGTTTTCGTCAGTATTGTTATCTAAATTGTATTCTATTTCTTTTTCACTATTTTCTACATCTTTTTCTTCATTATTGTTTTCTTGAATTGGAAGAATTACTGTTTCTTCTTTAACTTCACTATTAACAGTTTCTGATATATCATCTTTATTTTGATTTTCCTGTGATTCATATATTCCAGTCATTTTCTTATACTCATCTGTTAATTTAATATTTGGATTTTCTTCAGTTTCTTTTTTTAATTTATCTTGTAACAATTTTAATTTATTTATAATATCTTCACCAGATAATTCTAGTGATGATGGTATTTCTATTTTGCCTGTTTTAGCTTCTTGGTTGCTTAAATTAGTGTTCTCTTTATTTGGTTTGCTTTCTTCTATAATTTCTTCACTTTTTTCTATAGTAGGTTGTTTTTCAAATGCTTGTACTTTTATTTGGTTTTCATCTATTTCTTTATTATCTTTTTCAATATCTTCTTTAAGTAAAGAATCTTTTATAGCGTGATACATTGCTTTAAAAACTAAATTTTCTTCTGCAAATCTAACCTCTAACTTAGCTGGGTGAACATTTACATCTACTTTAGATGGTGTTAATTCAACATTTAAAACTAAAAATGGAAATTTTCCAAATGGTAATGTTCCTTTAAAAGCTTGCTCTACAGCAGAACTTAAAGTTTTATCTTTTACATATCTACTGTTAACATAGAATATTTGATTTGATCTGTTTGATCTGCTTATATTTGGTTTTCCAATAACTCCTTTTATTTTTATATACTCATATTCATATTCCACATTAATTAAACTATTTGCAACTTCTTTACCAAATATATTGTAGATAGCATCTTTTATATTTCCGCTTCCATTTGTAGAAATCGCCATTTTTCCAGTATTTATAAATTTTATAGAAACCTCTGGGTGAATAAGTGCTATTCTTGTAATAACATCTTCTATATAGCCAGATTCTGTAAAATCTTTTTTCAAAAATTTATATCTAACAGGAGTATTGTAGAATAAATTTCTTACTGTTATTGTTGTTCCTTTTGCACAGCCAATTTCATCTAAAGATAATACCTTTCCACCCTCAATAACAATTCTCGTTCCTATTTCATCCACTTCTTGACGACTAACAAGTTCTACATTTGCAATAGATGCAATACTTGCCAATGCTTCTCCTCTAAAGCCCATAGATTTAACATCTTGTAAATCTTCTGCTGATCTTATTTTACTTGTTGCATGTCTCTCAAAAGCCATTTCTACATCATCTTTTTGAATACCTTTTCCATCATCTGTAATTCTAATAAATGATATTCCACCATTTTTTATTTCTACAGTAATATTTTTCGCACCTGCATCTATTGAGTTTTCTACCATTTCTTTAACTACTGATGCTGGTCTTTCAATAACTTCTCCTGCAGCAATTTGATTTATCGTTAGTTCATCTAATAATACAATGTTTCCCATAAAATTTTATCCTCTCTTAACAACAATTAGTTTTAAAAAGATTTTAGTTTAATATTTTTCGTATTTTCTAAATTATATCATTAAGCATTTTTCATTTCAATAATATGTAACACATTTTTTTATTTTTCATAATATATAACATACAAAAGAGAGCCAAGAACTATTTTAGAACAAGGAGGTTTTCTTATGTTTAACAATGACGAAATTCTTTGGTTCATTATTTTATTCTTACTTCTTTTCTGCGGTGGATGTGGAAATAAAAGTTGCTGTAATAACAACTGAAATTTCTAATTTACCAAATGAGTATACTTAAAAATCTTGGAAAGGGGGCGTTTTGTTATGCCAGAAAATAGAGGAGGCTGTGGTTTCGGACTAAATGATGACTGCATCTGGATTATCATTCTTATCCTTTTAATATTCTGCTGTTGTGGAAACGGAAACAGAGGTTGTTGCTAGAAAAAACGGGATGTAAAGTATCCCGTTTTTTTCATTTGGTGCAATTGGGACCGGTTCTTTTTTGTCCCAATTACCCCCAATTGCCCTAAAATTTCACCACCAACTTATCAAACTTTGATTGTATATATTTTTCAAGTTTTTCCATAAATACATTTGGCTCTATTTCTTTTTTAGCTACCATTTCTAAGCCTTTTTCCCAGCTTGCTGTAAGTTTTGGGTTAAGCATATCTGGCATAGATTGGTTTACTACATCAAAAATTGCTTCACCTTTTTCAGTTGGAGTTACAATTTGAGTTTTATTATTTATTTTTATATATTGGATTCTTTCTAGCTTTTTTATTATTTCTCCACGTGTTGCAGAAGTTCCAATTCCAGCTCCTCTTAGTTGCTCTCGAAGTTCTTCGTCTTCAATTAGTTTTCCTGCGCCTTCCATTGCAATAACTAGGTTTCCCGAGTTATATCTTGATGGTGGTGATGTTTCTGCGTCTTTTAATTCAAAATTTTGAACTTCTAATTTATCATTTTTCTTTAGAGTATTTAATACTTCTAAATTTGAATTTTCCTCCCCGTCAATTTCATCGGCATTTTCTGCCAATTTTTCGGTATTTTCCTGTTTTATTTGTTCTTCTTTTTTTTCTGGTTTTAAAACATCTAAAAATCCACGTTTTACACATACTTTTCCTGTACCATAAAATGTTTCATTTTCTATATTTACAGTTACATTTACTTTGTTATATTCTGCAGGTGGATAAAATATTGCTAAAAACCTTTTTACAATTAGCTTATAAATATCTTTTTGTAGTTGATTTAATGTATTATAATTTTCGAAGCCCTGTCCAGTTGGAATTATGGCATAATGGTCTGTTATTTTGCTGTCATTTACATATTTTGTTTTAGCAAGATTTGTAGAATATTTTTCATCAACCATTTTCTTTATTATAGCTTGTACTTCTTCATCTTGAAATCTTTTTGCTAGACCATTTAGATTTTTGCTTATTTCTTTAGAAACAGCAGTAGATAGCACTCTGGCATCTGTTCTTGGATATGTTACAAGCTTTTTTTCATATAAAGTTTGAATTACCTCCAAAGTTTCATCTGGTTTTATTTTAAACCTTTTTGTACATTCATTTTGTATCTCTGCTAAATTAAATAATAATGGTGCATTTTCTTTTTGTTTTGTCTTTTTTATTTCTGTAACTATAGCTTCTTTTCCCGCTAATTCTGCTATAAACTTCTTAGCTTCTTCTTCACTTTTAAATCCACTTTCGTTATACAACAAATTTGACTCAAATAGTTTAGATTTTTCATTAACCTTCCATTCTGCTGTAAAACTACCTTTTTCTGTTCCAAAAGTGCCTATTATTTTATAGTATTTAGTTTTCACAAAATTTTTAATTTCTCTTTCACGAGTTACTATCATTCCTAGAACACATGTCATAACACGGCCTACAGAAATTGCAAAATAGTCCTGATTTAGTGATTTTGCAAGCCTATTTCCATAAATTATTGAAAGAAGTCTAGAAAAATTTATTCCTATTAAGTAATCTTCTTTTGCTCTTAAATATGCACTATCTGAAATACTATCATATTCAGATTCCGGTTTTGCTTCTTTTATTCCTCTTAAAATTTCCTCCTCTGTTTGAGAATCTATCCAAACTCTTTTTATTGTAGCTTTTGGATTTGGCTTTGCCATCATAAATACTAAACGCTGAATATATTCTCCCTCACGTCCAGAGTCTCCTGCATTATATATTTCTGTAACATCTTCTCTTTGAAGTAAAGTTTGTACGACATTAAATTGGTTTTGTACTCTTTCTATTATTTCATATTTATATTCTTTAGGCATAAATGGCAAAGTATCTAATCTCCATTGTTTTAGCTTTTCATCATATTTTTCTGGATAACTCATAGTAACCAAATGTCCTACACACCATGTAATTATCCATTCTCCAGATTCCAAATAGTTTCCTTTATTTTGGAAATTTCCATTTAACACTTTGGCAAATTCTCTTGCAACAGAAGGCTTTTCTGTTATTATTAGTTTCAAATTTATCATCCTTTTTTTGATTGTATATAATTATTTATTTCATTTCTAATTATTTCTATTTTCTTTCGTGTTTCTTCATTTTTAAAGTTGAATCTATTTATTATTTTATTTATATAATCTTCTTTTTGCATTATTTCATAACTATATTTAAAATTCAAGTCAAAAGTTAAACATAACATAGCAATATAACTATCCATCTTTGTGGCATTTGGTTTATATAATAATAGTGTGTGTTTTAAAACTTCTTCAAAAATCTCTTCGCTTATTAATTCGCTTTCAAAGGCATTTCTTTCATGTTGATCTGTATAAAATGTTGTTAATACTTCAAAAAAGATCTCTATTTTATCAGCATCTCTAGCAATTTTGGAATATAAGAGTTCTTTTTCTGTTAAACCATCTTCAATTTTAAATTTATTATGATTTTTTACAGCTTTAAAAATTATATTATCATATTCATCTGTGTCAATGAATTTTCTTATAAAATTATTTTGTTTTAATATTTCTACACCGTAATCTCCATGATCAATACTTTTCAAATCAGAAAATGTTTGAAATCGCGTATATTGTTCAAATCTAGCAATATCGTGTAATAAACCCACTAATTTTGCAAGTTCAATTTCCTCTTCTGATAAATTAATACTTTTAGCTATTTCACCTGCAATATTTTCAACTTTATGACTATGATAAAATTTTAAATTTATATTTTCATTATCCATGTCATAGTTTTTTGCATAATTATCAAATTCTATTTCTGCTTTTTCTAAATCTATCATCTATTTGTGTCTCCTAATTCTTTTGTAATTCTATCAAAAAGAAGAATTTTTATCAAGGGGTTTAAAATAATATATTTACACTGGCATTACTAGATAAAAATTAAACATACGCTTTTACGTACGTAAATCATTCAATACAAAAAGAGACAAAAATACTTAAAAATGTACTTTTGCCCCTTATTTAATTTACTAATCTTGGCTATATGGTAATATAGCAATTGCTCTAGCTCTTTTAATAGCTGTAGTAATATCTCTTTGATGTTTACTACATGCTCCTGTTGTTCTTCTAGGTAATATTTTACCTTTATCATTAACAAATTTTTTCATAACATCAATATTTTTATAATCTAAAACAAAGTTTTTGTCACTGCATATTGGACATAATTTTTTTCTTTGTTTTTTGAATCTTGGATTAAAATCTTCATCATAATTTTTATTATTTCTGTTATTCTTTTTATTCTTTTTGTCTGCCATTTTTTTCACCCCTTATTAATATTATTATTAAAATGGTAAATCATCACTTGCTGAAACTTCGAATTCTGGTGCTCCGTCCATTGCCCCAGGTGCTGTTGAACCAAATGCACTATCAAATGCTGAATCACTTGAACCTGCACTTCCATCTCTTTTGCTATCTGCAAAATAAACTTCTTCTGCAACAACCTCTGTTATATAATGTTTTGTTCCGTTTTGATCATCCCATGTTCTTGTTTGTAATCTACCAATTACAACTACTTGTTGACCTTTTTTAAAGTATTTACTACAAAATTCACCTGTTTTACTCCAAGCAACAATATTAAAGAAATCTGCTGTTCTTTCTTCTCCTTGTCTTACAAATCTTCTGTTTACTGCTAAAGAAAATGAAGCTACAAGTGTATTATTTGTTTGTGTATATCTAACTTCTGGATCTCTTGTTAATCTTCCCATTAACATTACTTTGTTCATATTTTTTACCTTACCTTTCTTTAAATAAAGGCCCCTTAACTTTATTATATTTAATTTTTGTACTTTATAGCTGTACATTAAGCTTAGTTATAAGAAAAAAATTAAGCTTCTTTTCTAACAACTATAAATTTTAAAATGTCATCCATTATTCTGTAATTTCTTTCAAGCTCAGCAATTGATTCTGGCTTTGCTTCAAAATTGAATAACATATAAGTAGCTTCTGTGTTCTTTTTAATTTCATAAGCAAGTTTTTTCTTTCCCATATTTTCTACAGATTCTACTTTTCCGTTTTCATTTATTAATCCAGTAACTTTTTCTTCTAAAGCTTTAATAGCTTCTTCAGTACAACTTGGATTAATAATGATAATACTTTCGTATTTGTTCATTATTTTCACCTCCTTTTGGATATATAACCCGTAACTTTTTTACGAGTAAGGACTGTTAAAACTTAAAATTTTAACAGTCCTTATTGTAACATATAATTTTTGATTTTGCAAGTAGTTTACGTAAATTTACCCAAACAAACTTATTTGATTACTTTCCTGCATTCCATCTAATACTCCAAATTCACGAAGAAGGTCAATTGTTGAATCTCCAAGTTTTGCTCTTATTCTAATTTCATCTACAGACATGAATTCTTCCTCTTTTGCTGCATTATAAAGAGATTCTGCAGCAATTGGGCCAAAACCTGCAATTGATGAAAATGGTGGTCTTATTCCCTCATCTTCAACAATAAAGTTTTTATAATGTGATTTATATAAATCTATCGGTAAGAATTTCAAACCTCTTTCATACATCTCTAAAACAAGTTCTAAAACAGCATACATATCCTGTTCTTTCTTAGTTGCTGTAACTCCTTTCATGTCTATTTCTTTCATCTTGTTTTTTACTTTTTCTTCTCCTAAAATCATACATGAAGCATCAAAGTTATCTGCTGCTCTTATAGAGAAAAATGCACTATAATAAGCTTTTGGAACATGTACCTTAAACCAAGCTATTCTAAATGCATTTGTTACATATGCTGCAGCATGTGCTTTTGGAAACATGTATTTTATTTTTTCACAAGAGCCTATATACCATTCTGGAACATCATGTTCTCTCATTATTTGCTTATATTCTTCCCAATTTTTTTCTTTTCCACCTGCAACTTTTCCTTTACGTACAGATTCCATTATTTTAAATGACTTATTTGGATCTATTCCTTTTTTTATTAAATATATCATTATATCATCACGACAGCATATTGCCTCTCTTAAGGTTACTGTTCCATCTTTTATTAAATCTGCAGCATTATTAAGCCATACGTCAGTTCCATGAGATAAACCTGAAATTCTTATTAATTCATCAAATGTAGTTGGCTTTGTGTCTACCAGCATTCCTCTTACAAATTTTGTTCCAAATTCTGGAACTCCATAACTTCCTACTTTTGATTTTATTTGCTCAGGTGTAACTCCTAGTGCCTCAGTTCCACAAAACAAGCTCATTGTAGCTTTGTCATCTAAAGGTACTTTTGTTGGGTCAATACCTGTTATATCTTGAAGCATTCTTATAACTGTTGGATCATCGTGTCCAAGTATGTCTAATTTAAGTAAGTTTTGGTCTATTGAGTGATAGTCAAAATGTGTTGTAATTATATCTGAATTTGGGTCATCTGCAGGATGCTGAACTGGTGTAAACTCATATATTTCTCTACCTTTAGGAACAACTATTATTCCTCCAGGGTGTTGACCTGTTGTTCTTTTTATTCCTGTACATCCTGCAGCTAGTCTTGTTGCTTCTGCTTGGCTTACAGGAGTATTCCTTTCTTCATAATATTTTTTTACATAACCATAAGCTGTTTTATCTGCAACAGTACCAACAGTTCCAGCTTTAAAAGTTGTACCTTTTCCAAATATTACTTCTGTATATTTATGTGCTTTTGCTTGGTATTCTCCAGAAAAGTTTAAGTCTATATCTGGCTCTTTATCTCCATTAAACCCTAAAAATGTTTCAAAAGGAATATCCATTCCATCTTTATCAAGTCTTGAACCACATTTTGGACAATTTTTGTCTGGAAGGTCAAATCCATTTCCATATCCATAATCTGTGAAATCCACATACTTACATTTTGGGCATCTATAATGTGGTGGCAGTGAATTAACCTCTGTAATTCCTGTCATATTTGCAACAAAAGACGAACCAACAGATCCACGAGATCCAACTATATAGCCATCTTCATTTGATTTCCACACTAATTTTTGTGCAATAATATACATAACTGAAAATCCATTTTTTATTATTGAATCTAATTCTTTATCTAGTCTTGTTTGAACTTGCTCTGGTAGTTTCTCTCCATAAAGTTTATGTGCTTTATCATAGGCAATATCTTTTATTGTTTGCTCACATCCTGGAATATGTGGAGGACATTTTTCTGGCGAAATTGGTGAAATTTGTTCACACATATCTGCTATTTTATTTGTATTTGTAACTACAACTTCATATGCTTTTTCTTCTCCTAAATACTTAAATTCATCAAGCATTTCATTTGTTGTTCTTAAATACAATGGTGCTTGGTTATCTGCATCTTTATAGCCTTGTCCTGCTTCTAAAATTCTTCTATAGATCTCATCTTGGGGATCCATAAAGTGTACATCACATGTCGCAACCACAGGTTTACCAAGTCTTTCGCCTATTTCTACAATTTTTCTATTTATATCTTTTAAAGCCTCTTCATCTTTTACAATTCCATTTCTTATTAAAAATTCATTATTTCCAATAGGTTGAATTTCTAAATAATCATAATCTTGAGCAATTTCTTCTATATCTTCATCTGGTCTACCAAGCTCAATTGCTTGATAAAGCTCCCCTGCTTCACAGGCACTACCTAAAATTAGTCCTTCTGAATACTTTTTATACAAACTTTTTAATATTCTAGGTTTTTTATAAAAATACTTTAAGTGTGATAATGAAACCAATTTATATAAATTTTTAAGTCCAACATAATTTTTAGCAAGAATAATTGCATGAAATGGCTGTAATCTCTTATATTCTTCTTCTTTTGCCTTTGCATCTTCACATTTTGTAGCAATATCGCTAACCGTTTTTGCTCCTCTTTTCTTAAGCTCTTTCATCATCTCTCTTAAAACTTTAACAGTTGTATCTACATCATCTAAGGCACGGTGTGCAACTAACACCTCTATTCCTAAGTGTTCTGCAATTTTTCCTAATTTATGTTTTTTAAGTTCCGGATAAAGCTTTCTTGCTAAAGGCAATGTATCTACATAAGTAAAGTCAAATTCATACCCTAAATTTTGAGCAACATTTCTTAAAAAACCTATATCAAATGTTGCATTATGTGCAACAAGCACACTTCCTTTAATAAATTCTAAAACCTTTGGAAATAATTCTTCAATTTTAGGGCTGTCTATAACCATATCATCTGTAATTCCTGTAATTTCTTGAACACGTTCTGGAATATGTTTTTCAGGGTTTACGAATTCCGAAAATTTATCAACTACTTCTCCATTTACAATTTTCATAATCCCAATTTCAGTTATTTTTTCTGTTTTAGCTGAAAGTCCTGTTGTCTCTAAATCTAGAACACAATAAGTTGTATCTATTGGTTGACCTTTGTCATTTACAACAACTTGAGAGCTATCTGGTACCAAGTATGCTTCCACTCCATATATTACCTTCATATCAGGGTTATCTACACCTAAAAGTTTATGTGCTTCTGGAAATGCTTGAACTACTCCATGGTCTGTAATTGCAATAGATTTCCATCCCCATTTCATTGCTCTTTTTATTAAATCTGTTGCAGATGTCATTGCATCCATTTGACTCATTTGAGTATGCATATGTAACTCTACTCTTTTTACTTCTGCCAAATCTTGTCTAATTTGTTTTTTTATTCCATCTGTCTCAATTACAACATTTGACATTATTTCTAGTTCATGTGTAAAATTACTTATTCCTGATTTTCCTTCTAATTTAACTCCTTTTGCACTATTTAGTCTACCTATGACTTTTGCTTTTTCTTCTGGTTTTAAGAAAATTTTACAACTAATTGTACTTGTTCCATCATATACATTAAATGAAACTAAAAATTTACCACTTTTAAGTTCTCTTTCTTCTATAGTTCCAGGTAATATTTCTCCTGAAATAGCTGCCATATCATCTTCTGGAGAAATATCTTCTACTTTTATAATATTAGTTCTTATAGTTTCACTTCTTCCGTAAATTAAAGGAGTTATTTCTTCCATTTCTTTTTCAAGTAATTTTTGCTCTTCCATTTGTGGCACATGTACCGGAGAATTTTGGTCATTCACCACAGGTACCTGAGAATTTTGTCCATTATTTTCTTCTTGAGTATTTGCTGTATTTGATTTTTTTCCTGCTTTATCTTTCTTAGATCTTTCTTCAGCTATTTGTTCTCCAATAGCCATATGTTCTAGTGCTTTTTCAATTGCTTGTTTTTTACTAAATTCACGTTTTTTGGCAAGTTCAAGTTCTTCGTTTTCATCTAAAACTTCTACAAATTCTATTTTATAATTATATTCAAATAAATTTTTTATAACTCTTTCTAATTCTCTATCTAATTTTCTTCCACGTAAGAAATCTGCACCTCTTATTTTCATTTTTACAAGTATGTTTTTGTCATTAACCTCTATTGTACTTTTTAATAGTATCATTGGTTTCATAAGAGGATATTTATGTATCATATAGCAAATTAGATTTTCCCACTCTTTTTCTATTGGTTTAATTGTAACTTCTTCACTATATTTTATTTTTATATCTACATTTGAAAATTGAAATCTTTCTTTTAAAAACTTCTCAAAAAACCAAAGTTCTTTTATTTCAATGTAACTTTGGCTATATATATTTATTTCTAATATATTTACACTTTTTATTAAGTTTAGTGCTTCAATTTTAGCTTCTTTTATGTTTGATTCTGTTTTGTAATCGCTAAATACTTCCTTTATTAATTTTTGCTTTTCCATTTATATCATTCCTTTTAGTGCCATAAAAATTGAAACAAAATTATATTTCAATTAACGGCATTATAATACAAAATAAAAAAAATTGCCACATGTTTTGGCAATTTTTTATTTAGGACTATCCCCAATGAAAAATTCTGTCCCTGAATGAGAATACAAATTTGCATAATAGCCATTTTGACTCAGCAATTCTTGATGATTTCCTTGCTCTACTATTTCTCCATCTTTTAAAACTAGTATTTTATCAACATTAACAATTGTAGATAATCTATGAGCAATAAATATTGCTGTTTTTTCTTTAGATAGTTTATTAATAGATTTTTGTATCAACTTTTCTGTGTTTGTATCTATATTAGCTGTAGCTTCATCTAAAATAAATATATCTGGATTTAAAGCAAAAATTCTTGCAAACGCTATTAATTGTTTTTGCCCTACTGAAAAGTTTTCTCCTCTCTCTACGGCTTCTGTCTCGATTCCATTTGGCATAGAATTTATAAAATTTCTAGCAAGAGCTAAGTCAACTGCTTCTTCTACTTTTTCATCAGTTATGTCGTTATATAATTTAATATTGTCTCTTATAGAACCAGAAAATATAAATGGTTCTTGTAAAATATTTCCTATATGACTTCTTAGGCTTTTTAGCTTTATGTTTTTAATATTTATTCCATCTATTAATATTTCACCTTTTTGTATTTCATAAAATCTATTAACTAAATTTGTAATAGTAGTTTTTCCTGCCCCTGTTTTTCCTACTAATGCAATTGTCTGAGTTGGTTCAATTGTAAAATTGATATCTTTTAAAATCCAATTTTCATCATTATCGTTATATTTAAACCATACATGTTTAAATTCAATTTTTCCTTTTACATCTTTTAATTCTATTCCAGAATTATAATCTTCTATAAATCCTTTCTGTTCAAGTAATTCATATATTTTATTTAATGAAACAACCGCTTGTTGTACTCCCTCCACATTTTCAACTGTCTTAAGAATAGGCTCAAATAGTTGTCTTATAAATGTAATAAAAACATATATTTCTCCAGCTTGTATATTAATTTGCCATATATTTTTTATTCCAAAAGCAACAATTGTTGCTATTGTTATATCTAATCCTAATTTTATTATTTGATGGGCTGGTGCATCTATTAATGCTGTTTTACTACTAGTTTTTTCTAATTCATCAGATAAACTTCTCTCTTTTTCTTTTATAGTATTTTGTATATTAAATATTTTTATTGTTCTAGAACCATATATAATCTCTGATAAGAACGTATTTAGTTTTGTTTTTAGCTTTTTTTCTTTTTTAAAAAATAAATTTGCTTTTTTAACAAAATAACACATACCTATTAAGCTAAATATGAGAATAACCGTAGAAATAATTGTCAGTTTCCAGTTTATTCTTATCATTATAATAAATACTACAATTACATATGTAGTGTCACTAAACAAATTAATTAACACATCTTGAAAAAAAATACCAATATCTTCAGTATCGCCTGTAATTCTAGCATATAGCTTTCCAGCTGGTGTCTTATCATGAAAAGATACATTTGTTTTTTGAGAAAATATATATAGTTTTTCTCTAATATCATTTAATATGTTTTCACCAGTATGTGCTGTTAATTTTACTACTATAAAATTAGTAATACTTTCAATCAATACTATTGTAATATATAATAAGCCAATATATACAACATTTGTTACAACATTTTTTCCTAATATTTCTATACTTTTTTCTAATAAATTATTTTGCATAAATTGGTCTATTATTGTTTTTATTATTAGAGGTCTTGAGGCAGCTAGTAAGTTTTCAGTAATTGCAAGTATTATAATTAATATAAACCATTTTAAATATGGCTTTGCTAGGTCATAAAATCTTTTTATTGTTTTCAATATATTCTCCTTCTCCATAAATATCACATTTTAGTATGTATTCATACTCATTAAACTTTGTTGGTTATAAAAATGCCTATATAATCCATCTTTCTCAATTAATTCTTCATGTTTGCCTTGTTGTACAACTTGTCCTTTATCTAAAACAATAATATTATCTGCTATTTTTACATCTGAAATTCTATTTGAAATAATAATGCATGTTTTATTTTTAAGTACTTCTTTAATATTTTTTAAAATAATGTTTTCTGTTTTATTATCTATTGCTGAAAAAGAATCATCAAATATTATAAAATCTTGATTATATAAAAAGGCTCTTGCTATAGCTACTCTTTGCCTTTGTCCTCCAGATAAAGTAATTCCTTTTTCTCCAACTATTGTTTCTATTCCATTTTCCATGTTATTTACATCTTCTTCTAAACATGCATATTTTATGCTTTGTAATATTTGTTCATCTGTAAATCTGTCATTAAATAAGGTTATATTATTTTTTATTGTATCTGAAAATAGAAAACTTTCTTGTGTTAAATAACAGAAACTATCTCTTAACTCATATGTATTTATTTCATTTATATCTTTTCCATCAATAAATACTTTGTTATTTTCGATATCATATATTTTTAACAAAATGTTTGCAATTGTAGTTTTTCCACTTCCAATTGTACCTATAATTCCAAGAGTTTCTCCTTGTTTTAAATTAATACTAATATCTTTTAAAACTTCTAGATTATCAAGATGTTTAAAAGTCAAATTATTGATTTTTATATCCCCATTTATAGTTTGTTTAGGTTTTGTTAAAGTTTCTATTGGTAGTTTATATAACTCTTCTAATTTGGAAATCGCTACCTGTGCATTTTTCATACATGTTATTAGTTTAGGGAACCATATTAATGGCCAATACATTTCATTTATAAAATCATTAAATACAATAAATTCTCCTATAGTTATAACCTTTGCTGCTACTAGTTTTGTACCATAGATTGCACTTATTCCATAACAAATACCAAAACATGTAAAAATTGAAATATAAAGTAGAGCTGAATAAACTGATACAGCTATATTATCTTTTTTTAATTGTTTTGATTTTTCTTTAAAGATATTTATATTTCTTTCCTCTCCATTAAATGCTTTTGTTACTCTTATTGAATCAGTACTCTCTTGCACAAATTCTGAAATTTTTGTAAATGATTTTTGAGCTTTTTCTTGTTTCTTTTTTATTATTTCTTTTAGAATATATATAATTACTAAATCAATTATCATTGGAATATATACAAAAAGTGTTAATTTCACATTGATTTGAAACATAAATGATGAAAGAAGTATTACTACTACTATTAACCTTATAAAACTGTTAATAAAACTAGAAAATCCATCTCGTATATCTTTAATATATTTAGTAAGATAACTCATTAGTTCACCATTTTTGATTTTTTGTAGGTCAATTATTTTTAAATTTAAAAATCGAGAAAAAATTGTGTTTCTTAAATCTTTTTCAATTTTATAAATTATTTTTTTTCTTAAATATAGCCAAAAAATTCTAAAGGTAGCATCTATTAATACAACTACACCATAGGCAATAAAATATTTTATTATAATTTGCATATTTTCATTTGAATTAGGATATAAATCTATAATTTGACCTAAAATTTTTACAGGTAAAAATCTAGTCATATTTATAATAAAAAGTTGTATTGAAATAGCAATAAAATACCATTTATATCTCTTAAATAAATCTTTTATAATATTTTTCAAAATTTTCTCCTTGAGCTTTAAATTAATTTTAGTTTACTAAAAACTTAATTATGAACATTATACTATAAAAAGACAAAATTTTCTATTATTCTTGACATATTTTGTATTCTTTTATAAAATTCATTATAGAAAAAGGAGCATTAAAATGGAACATTGGAGTATTGAAGATTATAAAAATTATGAAGAGGGAAAAAAGCCCAAAAAGGCTAAATATAGATCATATAAAACCTCTGTTGATGGCCATACTTTTGACAGTTTAAAAGAAGCGGAATATTACCAAGATTTAAAACTTAGATTGAAATCAGCAGATATTAAAGGTTTTTGCCTACAACCAACTTTTATTTTGGCACCTGGTCTTAAATACAAAGCAGATTTTATTACATTCAATAATGATGGAACATATGAAGTTATTGATGTTAAAGGGTTTAAGACAAAAGAATATATTGCTAAAAAGAAGGTTTTTGAGGATAAATACAATTTAAAAATTACAGAAATTAATTAATATTTTTATATTATAATCATAAAACAAAAAGTCTCGCAAAAAAATTAGCTTTTATAAAAAAATTTGATTTATAAACTAACTACAGAAAGGAATAAAATTTATTATGATAAATAAAATTCCCAAACATTTAAAAATTGTAATAATATTTTTTTCTTTTTTAATGTGTATTTTAATTATAGTTAAAATAAAGAATGACACCAATCCCCAAAAAATTTTAGAAGAAAAAAAAGAACAAATTTATAATTTAATAGATAAAACAATATTTGTAGATGTTTCTAAATATACAATATATGGAACTCACTTTAATATTGAAGGAACTTTAGATATTGTTAAAATTTCTGGTATAAAAATAAATAATGTTGATTTATGTCTACGTGATTTAGAAGGCAAAGAATATAGTATTAAATCAAATTTTAACATACAAGATAATTTAGTTTCATTTTCTACAACAGAAAAAATAAATGAAGGACTTGACCTAGAAAACTTACCTATAAATAATTACTATGTTTTGCTAAAAGTCACATTTTCAAATAGTGATGTTAAATATTATTCTTTAAAAAATTCATCAGAATATAAAGATTTAACCTATTATACAATTACTAAAAATCAAACTAATAACAAAATAGATATATCTTTCAAACAATCTAAAAATTTACAGTATATGAATTTAGTTGTTGAAAAAGCTGTTTCACTTCCAGATAATGTTTACGATATAGCAATTGATCCAGGACATGGCGGAAAAGATAAAGGTGCAAAATCAGGTGACTATACTGAAGCTGAATTAGTTTTAAAATGCGGATTAGATTTAAAGACAAAGTTAGAAAACCTTGGTTTTAAAGTTTTTATTTCACGTGATGGCACAGAAAACCAAAGCGAAGATACCGCAAATAATATGTATAATGAAAATGGAAGGGTAAATATTCTGAATAACTCACATGCAAAAATCTTGTTATCTTTACATCTAAATGAATACAACTATAGCAAAAAAACAGGCGGTGTAGAAGTATATGCCCCATGTAATTGTAATTTAGACTTTGCATCAAAAATTGCAGAAAATATTGTAAATACTGCTAATACTCATTACTCAGAATTAAAAACTTTTAAAGTACAAGAGGGTGTGTATGTTCGAAATTTTAATAATGCAGATATTTTAGCATTTACCTCAAGAGCACAAAAAAATGGGTATGAGCCATATAATATTACCACTTCTACCCCTTACTTATATATAATTCGCGAAACAGGTGGTATCTCTACTGGTGCTTTTGTAGATGGCAGAAATACTTCTTATGGAAAAAATACTAATTATAATTCAAATGTTGGAATTGAAAGCTATCAAATTGAACTTGGATATATGAAAATTGAAGAAGATTTAAACAACATTGTCAATAATTATGATAAATATATGGAAGCAATAGCAAATGCCGTGTTACAGTTTGCAAATTAATAAATATACTATAAATAATACCCCAAATTATAGAACGTTTATCTAATAATTTGGGGTTATTTTATTTATTTTTATATTCTTCCAATGCTTTTGCAAGCTGGTCTGGGCATGAAGTTCCTCTCATTCTGCAGTCTATTCCTTTAAGTCTTTCAATTATCTCATCTATTTCCATTCCTTTTATTAAAGAACAAACTCCTTTTGTATTTCCATCACAGCCTCCAATAAATTTTGCATCTTTTACAACATTTCCTTCAATGTCCAATATTATTTTCATTGAACAAACTCCTTTTGGTTCATATTCGTATATCATTTTCTATCTCCTTTTCGTTTTCTTTAATTACAAAACATTTAGAATATCCATAATTCTTGTAAATATCTAATCATTTAAATAATAAGTCTCCTATACACTTAATTTTTCAAATTTTTTACTTCCTTTTTTTACAACATATTGCCATAGTAATATATCCAATAAACAATAAAATATTAATTCTATTATAATTATTATGTTTTTTTCTCCATCAATAAATGTTATACCAGCTGTTATTAAGCCTAAAATCATACCACTAATTGTGGCTATAAAAGTACTCATACTTTGTTTTACTATTTCTGTATCTGAATTTGCATCTAATTTAGGATGTTTTAAGTTTATAATTAATCCCAAAATAGCGCTAAATGTTGGGAATATTAGACTTGCTAAAACAATTAATAATATATCTAATATTTTTATTTTAAATGCTATAAAAAATATAATATCGCAAATTAAAATTACTGGAATTGAAATTATATTGCTTGTTAATACTTTTGCTAGTAATATTTTTTTGCTAGATACAGGTAAACTTTTTGTTATTTCTATATTTTTTCCTTCTAATGAAATCATTGATGATGTAATTGAAGTCATAAAGCTCATCAAAACAACCAAACATAAATATATTTTAGATATATATTGCATTACAGTCTCAGTTGATATTTCAACTTCAATACCATTTGAAAAACCAGCTACTAACCCCTTAAAATTTGTTACTAATCCTATTGTTGCAACAACCATTAATACTAGTCCAAAACCAGAATTTATAATAAATACAGGTGATGTAAAAAACCTTTTTAGTTCTTTAGCTATAAGTGCATATTGCGGTTTTTTTACCTTATATTTATTATTTTTAATTACTGTTTTTTTGCTTATTCCTTTTTCTCCTGATTTTGAAATTATAGTAAAATAATAAATACTACCAAAATATATAAATATAACTAATGGAAGAATACATATAGCAAGTAAAATTAAAAATTCTGTTATATTAAAGCTTTTTATTAAATTGCTAAATAATACTGCAGGATAATATATTTGTTTTATAAGAACATCTATATTTGCTGCATTTTGTGCAATATATTCAAGAATTTTATTTTTATTAAATGATATGTATAATACAACTAGAAGTAATGAGCTTGAAAGTATAACCTGCACAAATCTTTTAGATTTAAATTTTGAAGAAATTCCTTTAATAATATATCCAATTATACATCCTATAATAGTTGGTATAATTGGTGATAAAACTATCATTAAAATTGATGACATACAAAAATTTAGATCTACTTTTTTATATATTCCATATACAATAACTGATGGAATTAAAAACAAAGAATTATATAAAAATTGAAAAGTCATTAATTTAATAATTCTTATTGTAAAAATCATTTTTTTAGTAATTGGCAACGAAAACAATAGCTCACTATCTTTGGCTTCAAATAACATTCCTTGGGATTTATATGCTCCTTCTAATATTGTGAGAACAGCTGTTAAAATAATAAAAATGCTTAATAAAACATCTATTAACCCCATTGGATTTAATATTTCTGCAAATCCATATGCATAAACTCCAATACAAATCATAAAAAAAGATGCTAGAATAATTGGGAATATAATTTTGCCAAGTCCTGATTTTTTTTGTTGTTTTACTTTAAATAAATTCATATCTTGTGACATTGCTGCTTTTATTAGAGAAAATAACTTCTTCATTTTAAAAGATATCCTTTCCTAATATTTTTACATACATTTTTAAAAATGAAATATTATAGGTTAGTAGTATTTTTTTCGTCTAGTTCAAGAAATACTTTTTCTAGAGATTCATCACCTTTAACTTCTTCCATACTACCTACTTTTACAATCTTTCCTTTTTTTATAATTGCGACTCTTGAGCAAAGCTTTTCTGCAACTTCTAAAATATGTGTTGAGAAAAATATTGTTTTTCCTTCTTCACACATTTTTCTCATTATTTCTTTTATATCAAAAACTGCTTTTGGGTCTAATCCAACAAAAGGCTCGTCCATAATTAAAATATCTGGGTTATGTGCAAGAGCAGCTATTATAGCTACTTTTTGCTTCATTCCATGTGAAAAAGAAGATATTTCATTATTTAATTTATCCTTAATATCAAATATGTCTGCATATTTTTCAATTCGTTCTTTTCTTTCATTTTTTGGTACTTCGTACATATCACAAATAAAATTAATGAAATTTATGGCAGTCATATTTTCATATAAATCTGGATTATCTGGAACATAAGCCATTTGTTTTTTACATTCTATAGGATATTTTTTTATAGATTTTCCATTTATTAAAATATCACCTTCTTCAAAGTCTAATATTCCAATAATTGATTTTATTGTTGTGGTTTTTCCAGCACCATTATGTCCTATAAATGCAAAAATTTCACCACTATTTATTGTTAAATTTATTTTATCTACAGCTCTATTTTCTCCATTATAAATTTTACTAAAATCTTTTATTTCAATCATAATAATCCCCTTATTATATTATTTTTAGTTTTTCCATAATCCGTGTAGATTGCAATAGGCATATGATGCTTCTATTTCATCATTTTCATCAATTAAAAACTCCACTTGAGGTATATCTCCTGGTCTTAATGCTTTTCTTTGATTTCCTGCTTTTGTTTGAATTGAAATCCATTCTATATAATGATCTTCTTGCATAGGATGTGCAATATCCCCTACTTTTACTGTAACTTTATTTCCTTCTTTTATGCAAACAGGTACATGCTTTTCTTTTGCTGCATCTATTTCTCCTGGTATAATTTCTTTCATTGCCTCTCCACAACACATAATGTCACATCCATTGTTTTTAACAACAGCTACAATGTTTCCACATTTTTTACATCTTAAAAATTTTTGTTTCATAGTTTTTTCTCCTTTTTTTGTTTAAATTATATCAAAAATAATGCAATATTTCAATAAAAATAGATAAGTTTATAAATTTATAAAAAAAGCCTGTTACAATTCATGGTCAAATTGCTAAAAGCCCGTGCCAAGTTTATATATTTATTTTTTAAGTAAACTTGTGCGGGGACCATTTTCTTACAAAATGTTTTCAAATATGAGAATT
>CAMIVO010000006.1 GCA_946401865.1 uncultured Clostridia bacterium | reverse complement strand
TTAAAAATAAATATATAAACTTTAGGCAGGGCTAATTTATAATAAACCGTGAATTATATTTATTATAAAAAAGACTTATATTAATAATTTAATCAATTCCTCGGCTCAATACGGTCTCTAACGCGACCTCCAATCACATTCGGAATTTAATAAATTATTAATATAAGTCTCTTTATAATATATAGTTAATTAAAAACAATTATTTATTCATGCATTGTGCATCTTTCTGGTTTTGTACCAGAAAGAAAATATTCTTTATAAGTGTTTTGGCAGTTTGGAGTTGCAAGTTTGCCAGAGTCTTTACATACAATTGCTGTTTCTACACCATTTGTAAGTTCAAATGAACTTTTTGGTAAATTTGTATGAATTTTTTTCATTACAGAAGACCAAATTAAACCTGCAGGGTTTTTTCCGCCATATTCTATAGATTCATTTGTATCAAATCCATACCAACAAACTGAGGTATAATAAGGAGTAAAGCCACAAAGCCACCTATCATAGTTTTCATTAGTAGTTCCAGTTTTAGCAGCAACATCTATTCCATCAATTGAGCAATATGTTGCAGTTCCTTTTTCACCTTTAACAGGTTCTGTTAAAAGTTGTTTTAATACACAGGCAACATCTTTAGAAAAAACTTTTCTTTTCTTTTGTTTAGTTTCTAAAAATAATTGACCAGAGCTTGAATTTATTTTACTGTAAAATGTTGGTTCAACATATATTCCATCATTTGCAATAGTGTTATAGGCTCCTGCAAATTCAAGAGGGGAAATACCAACATCTAAGCCACCAAGTGCAAGAGAAAGATTTACATCATTATTGTTTAATGTTGTAATTCCCATTTTTTCAAGGTATTTTACAGAAACTTGAGCAGTTAATTTTTCCATAATTTTTACAAAAGGTATATTTTGTGAAGTTTCAACAGCTTGTCTTAGAGTAATAGATCCTCTATATGGGTCATAATCTATAGGATTATATACTTTATTGTTATAGTCAATAAAGGTAGTAGGTTCATCAGAAATTACAGTAACATTTGTAATAATTTTTTTGTCAATACTTGGAGCTAAAACAGCAATTGGTTTCATAGCAGAACCGGTTTGTCTTTTCATTTGAGTAACTCTGTTAAAGCTTCTAGAATTTTTCTTTTCTCCAAGACCTCCAACACATGCAACTACATTTCCGAGTAGATGGGTCAATAATAACCATAGCAGCTTGAGATGTATCAGTTCCATTACTAGATTGTAAAATATATTTTGAATCTTTAAATTCTTTTTCTAATTTACTTTGAATATCAATATTTACTGTACTGTAAATGTTAGTACCTGCTAAGCTAAAGTAATTAGTTGCAAAATCTTTTGTAATAAAATATTTTTTTTGTAAGTCTGAAATTACTTCATTTATTACTGCATCTGAATGATATGAACTTATATTTGAAGATTCTTCTATATTTCCTTTTTTAAAATTTAATCCCTTTTCAACTTGTAAAACAGCATTGTTGTATTCATCTTCTGAAATATAATTTTGATCATACATTTGGTATAAGACAGTTTTTGTTCTTTTAGTAATTTTTTCTGTTCTATCTTTTTCTGTAAATGGATTATATGAATTTGGACTGTTATTTAATCCAGCAAAAAATGCACATTCTTCTAAGGTGAGTTCTGATATATCTTTATTAAAATAGTATAATGCAGCTTCTTGTACCCCATAAATATTAGGCCCTGTATAAATTATGTTTAAGTATGCTTCCAAAATTTTTTCCTTAGAAAAAGAACTATTTAAGGTCAAAGCATAAAACCATTCTTTTATTTTTCTAGATGCAGTATTAGAGTCATCACCTGTAAGGTTTTTTACTAGTTGTTGGGTAATAGTACTACCACCAAAAGAAGAATTTCCTCTATGTATAACATATGAAAATATAGCTCCACCAGTTCTTTTTGCATCTATACCAGGGTGAGAAAAGTAACGCTTGTCCTCAATTGATATATATGCATCTATTAAATTTTGTGGAATGTCTTCATATTGAAGATTTTCTCTATTTCTTTCTGCACCTATTTTTGCAAGAATATTTTTATTTGAGTCATAAATAATAGAAGGAGCATTATTAAACATTTCTGTACATAGTTTTTTGAAGACATAAGCTTTAAATCCCAAAAACAAGATAGATGAAATTACAATTATAAGAAAAGCAAATAAAATTAGTTTTATAATAAAGCGTTTTATAGGATTCTTATTTTTTTTGCTTTTTTTATTAGATTTTTTTATCCTTTTTTTAGGCATTTTATCAGAATATTCAATTTCATCATATTGTATTTCAATGTCTTTTTTTTGCCTCATGAATTAGTCCTTTCTAATTAATCAAAATGCCCCAATATTTTGGGGCGATTCTATTATTGATTTAGTTCTTTTTTGTTGAATAAAATTTTTACTGAAATACCAATACCTAAAATAACAACTGCTAGTGTTACTAAAAATCCAAGAATAGGTATAAGTTTAAATAGTTTATATATAACACTTAAAATTACAATAAATAATATTGTTCTAATAGAATCTTTTGTTTTAATTGATTCTTTATATTTGTTTGCACATATTTTTGAAAGTGTAATAACAGTTATTGCAGATGCAAGAATTAGTAATAAAATGTATAGTAGTAAAACTGCAAAAGCAAATCTTGTTAAAAATGGAATAAATAGTAGTACTAAATCTAAAATTGGTAAAACAAATAAAACAAGTAATCCAAATAATGTATATTTTCCAAGATTTGATTTGAAATCGTTTATATTATCTGGTAAATTACTATTAAGTTTATTTAAAACTAAAAATACTAATATTACAAAAATAATATACGAAATTGTAGATGTGATAAAATCTAAAATTTTATTGGCCGTTGTTCTTGGTGTAATATTTATTGCATTACTTGAATAACGAGCATTTCCTTTTACTGAAAATTCTGGTATTTCAATTTCTTTTGGAGAAGAATAGTTTAAATCTCCTTGAATATTACAATTCTCTTGGATTTTTATATCATTTCCAGATACAAATGCATGGTTTTCAATTAAGCCATTTAAAGATATATTTTCTGAAGTTAAATATAAGTTTTTATAAATATGAGAATCTTCTTCTAAACTGAATTTTTCTGAAACACAATAAGCATTTAAATTTATACCACCATATATTGTTATATTTTTAGATACACAAAACATAGATGATGAAATATCTGCATTGCTGGTTATTTCTACTTCATCTGCACAAATAAATGCACTTCCTGTGACATAAGAGTCTAAAGTAAATTTACCACTACATACAATGAATATATCTCCATTAACATCTGTATTTAGTGTAAATGATTCATCAGAAGCTTTAAAAAAGTTCCCATCAGTTCTTGTTACAGAATCGGTTTTGTCTAATTCTTCAGTTGGTAATCCATGATTTGAAAGTATATCTTCTAGACTATCATTAATATCTTCTACTGAATCTTTAGTTAAATTTTGTCTATCTAGCATAATATCATCAGCAATATTTTCAGCTTTTGATATATTGCAAAATCCAATTAGTAATGTAAAAATAATTAAAAAAACAATTGATTTTTTTATTTTATTCATAAAAATATCCTCCTAATATTTAATATATATTAATAATATATATTTTTTAAAAATATATGTCAAGGGGAAAAGAAGCAATAATTATTGGAAAAGTATTCAAAAAACACAAAATTTATGCTATACTATAAATATTAGGAGAGATTTAAATTGAAAAATATAAAAGATTATAATTTGGAAGAATTAAAAAAAGAATTAATTAGTATAGGAGAAAAGCCATTTAGAGCAGAACAAATATTTAAATGGATTTATCAAGACAAAGTAACAAATTTTGATGAAATGACAAATTTATCTTTGGAACTAAGAGAAAAGCTAAAACAAAATTATTCACTCTGTATATTTAATATTTTAAAAAAGCAAGAAAGTTCAGATGGAACTATTAAATACTTATTTGATGTCCTTGACGGAAATGCAATAGAAACTGTTTTAATGAAATATCATCATGGATATAGTTTATGTGTTTCTACTCAAATAGGATGTAAAATGGGATGCAAGTTTTGTGCTTCAACTGGAATTGCTTTTGCAAGAAATTTGACAGCTGGAGAAATAGTAGAAGAGCTCTTAGCTGTTGAAAGAGATCAAAATATTAAAATTTCAAATGTAGTATATATGGGAATTGGCGAACCTTTAGACAATTATGAAAATGTTGTAAATTCTATTAGAATAATTAATAATCCAAAAGGAATAAATATAGGAGCAAGACATATTAGTGTTTCAACATCTGGCTTAGTTCCTAATATTTATAGGTTAGCAGAAGAAAATATACAATGTACATTATCAATTTCACTTCATGCCACAAACAATGAAAAAAGATCAAAGATGATGCCTGTAAACAACAGATATCCAATAGAAGAGCTTATTCAGGCATGTAAGGATTATATTGCAAAAACAAATAGAAGAATATCATTTGAATATGCTTTAGCAAAAGATAACAATGATAATTTGGAAGATGCAAAAGAACTTGTAAAGCTTTTAAAAGGTATGATTTGTCATGTTAATTTAATACCAATTAATAAAATAGAAAATGGAGCTTTTGATAAAAGCTCAAATGAAAATATTATAAAATTTAGAGATTATTTAAATGAACATGGCATTGTAGCAACAATTAGAAGAGAACTTGGCTCAGATATAGATGCAGCATGTGGGCAATTAAGAAGAAAGAATTTGAAATAATTTTTTTAAACTTAAACCAAAATTCAAAATCTCACTTGTATAAATTGACATTATAAACCCAATAATTCCAAATTTAGGCACAAAGAAAAATATAAAACTAATACTAACAAGCAAGTCAAGAATATTAATAAATAATACACTAACTTGTGCATCTAATCCTTTTAGAATACTGTCTATTATTATATCTACATACATAAAAGGAATAAGAGGAGCAAAAATTTTTATATATATTCCTATGGAAATATCTTTATATATAGTTATTGCTAAAAAATCGCCCAATAAAATAAAAATTAAACTAAAAAAAACAGCAAATAGAAATGTTCCCAAAAGCAATTTGCGGGAATATTTTTTTATTTTTATATAGTCTTTTTTTACAAAATATCTAGAAAATTCAGGTATTAAAAGACCGGAAATTGCATAAAGGCAAGTAGCTGGAAACATAACAATTGGCATAGCCATACCAGTAATAGTTCCATAATCTGCTAGGGCTTTTTCACAATTTGAACCATTTTTTTCTAAACTTGAAGGGATTATCATTTGTTTTAAAGTAGATAATCCTGAACGTATATAAGAAGTAAGACTAATTGGCATTAAAATTCTAAATATTCTATATAAATAAGAATTCCTATTTTTAAAATTATTTCCAAAATGAATATTTATATCAAATACAAAAACAAAAATATTATATGTAAAAGAACAAACTTCTGATAGAACATCTCCCAAAATTAGAGCAAAACAAATACCTTCAACATTGCATAAAAAGACGTATTTCTTCAGCAATACAATTGTAACTATAATTTTAGCTATATATTCTAAAAAATTTGCAATAACAGATTTATAAACTCTTCTAACTGCAGTAAAATATCCAGAAATACTACTAGAAATTGAAATCATAGGAAGTGCAATAGAAATAAGATAAATAATGTCTTTGCCGACCTTATTATGTAGGCATACTCTAATTATAAAATCAGAGCATAGGGAAAAAATTATTCCTGCTAGAACTCCAAAGATTAAACTAACCAATATACATTTTTTAATAGACTTTTTAACACCATAGTCATTGCCAAAAGCCAATTCTTCTGAAACAATACGAGTTGAGGTTATATTAATTCCGAGATGCAGCTAATGTTATTCCAAATAAATAGGTAGTCATAATTAATTGGAAAATACCAAGAGCTTCACGGCTTATTTGATTTGAAACATAAATATTAAACACAAGTCTTATTATTTGTAATACAAATGAGCTTGCAACCATAATTAATGAATTTAGCAAAAATATTTTAAATTTTTTCATATTTAAATGTATTTAATAAAATAAAAAAATATGCCACAGGTACCGGAGAAATTTGGCAACTTTGTTGCCACAGGTACCGGAGAAATTTGGCAACTTTGTTGCCACAGGTACCGGAGAAATTTGGCAACTTTGTAAGACTAGTGACTTGCTTTTTTTGCTTTGTATATATTACAAATATTGCAATCTGTACATATAACAACTCTATTTTCAAAAATCAATTCTAAAGTTGTTATAAATTCATCAGGCTTTTCATCAATTAAATGAATAAAAATTTTCTTTGGAAGTATATTTAATAATGTATTAAGTGCAATGTCAGAATTTGAAAATGTTATATCTGACAAGTATTTAGCATTTAACATATTAGACTCAATTTTTATAATATTCTTATTTTCATCAAGTAAAATAGGAGAACTATCTTTATATATTAGATGTACAGAATTAACTCGGCTTGTTTCTGTGTTTACATATAGTCTAAGTAATGAAACAAATTCATTATATTCTTTTTCTATTAAGTATTGGTTTACAGTAGAATCCATTTCTTCTGTTAATTCTTGTATATAATCAAATAATCTAAAGGTAATAACACCCTTTAAAAATATTTTTTTATTTTGTTCTAGTAAATCACCAAACGCATTAAACAATTTTTTTTCTTTTATATAAGAAGTTTCTACATCATTTTCACGAATATATTTAAATTTCTGCAAAATTTCCTTTTGTTCAATAGTATTAAAATAAAAATAGTTGCTAGAAATTATTTTTTTAATAATATCATCTTCATAAATATCAATAATTAAAGAAGTTAGGAGACTGGAGATATTGCATATAAATTTTTTAAAATCTGAACCTTTATAGTGAAGAAAAAGATTGTGAAAAACTTTAAATTTTCTACATGAAAAAGAAATGTCATTGAAATCATATTTTTTTAATTTTTCTAGTAGATAATTTATTGCATTATTATTATTTGTTTTAATACAAATTGTATTCATGCTTTTTAATCCTCTCCTTTTAAAATCTTTTAACCATATTATCTACTAAAATAGAAAACTTATACACTATATTATTCAAATAAAATAATTGTGCTACATCTCGTAAAAAGGTCAGTCATAAAGAAAAAATTATTCATACGAGATAGGTCCTAAATGAAAAAAATGCTTTACAAATTTATTATTTTTTATTATAATTTATATAAAAATTATGTTTGGAGATAAAAAATGGAATATGATTTAGTTAAAGAATTAGAAAACTATACACCAGTAGATGATATGGAAAAAGAAGATGTAAATAAAATATTAAAATTTTTAGCTACAAATGATAATTGCTATAGTAGAACTAATTTAAAAGGTCATATAACGGCTGGTGCTGTGATTATGCATGAAGATGGAGAATTGTTAATAAATTTTCACAAAAAATTAAAACAATGGCTATTTTTTGGAGGACATAGTGAAAATGAAAAAAATCCACTAGATACAGCTAAAAGAGAAGTGAAAGAAGAATGTGGCATTACAGAATATGATGATTTAGGTGGTAAAATTCTTGAGGTAAGTGCTCATATAATTCCAAAGGACCCTAAAAAAAATGAGCCAGAGCATTATCATTATAATATAAATTATATATTTATAGTTAAGAAAAAAGATTTTAATATTTCAGAGGAATCTACAGATATAAGGTGGGTTAATATTGAAGAAGCTAGGCAATTGATGACTTTTTATAACAAAAATAGAATTCTAGATAAAGCTAGTGAAATATATAAAAGCAGGATTTTAAAATAAATAATTCTATATAATAATGAAGGGAAATAATATAAATGGAAGAAATGATACATTTACATTTAAATGGAAATTTAAATTTATTTTTTTCTAATGTTATAAAGAGTATTCACTATGATATTTATTATAGTGATGTAATTGAAGATGAGTACTGGAATTATGCATATTTAAAAGACGGACTTAATTTTGAAAGAACTATTAAAGAAATTATTTTAAAAATGAAACAACTAAATAGAAAACCTGTAATATACATAACATCTAATGTTTTGGATGAAGACTTGCAACAAAATATAAGAAAATTAAATCTTGATTTGATATATACTGATTGTTGGATGTTTATAGAACATTTAAATGAATTTAAAACATATAAAATCAATAATGACTTTGAAATCTATAAGGTTGATAAAAGACTACAAGATAAGTTTATAAAATCAGTAATGGATGGCTTTTCTGGAGATAATCCAGATGATCCATATAATGAATTGCCAGAAGGATATAAAATATCTATAGAGAGAAGTTTTAAAAATAATTGGAGTGACAATATTGAAATCATTAATTACCTTGGAATGAAAAAAAATGAACCGATAAGCACAGCTACAGCAATATATAATCAAGATAAAGCAGTGTTATATAATATTACAACATTAAAAAAGTTTCAAAGAAAAGGCTTTTGTAAGGAAATGATGTATTATATTTTTAATGAGCTAAGTAAATTAAATATTAAAGAAGTATGTATACAAACAGAAAAAGGATATTATCCAGAAGAAATATATAAAAAAATGGGATTTAAAGAGAAATTATTAGGAAAAGCTTATTTATTAGGTAGTTGAACAATAATTCAATGAAAGGAATGTAATTAAATATGGATTTATCTGATGTTGCCTATTTTTTTGGATTTCTAGTTATTATATCAAATGTCATAGCAATGCAAATGAAAAACAAAAAACAAATTATTTTTTGCTATATTTTAGCAAATTTATTTTCATCAATTAATTTTTATTTATTGAAAAGCTATAGCGGAGCAATAATTTGCTTGTTTGCTATAGTTCAAACATTTATAAATAATTATTTTGAAAAAATGAAAAAAGATGTACCTAAAGTATTAATTACATTATATATAATTATATCAATAATATTAGGTGCAATAACATTTAATAAATATATAGACATTATGCCTATAGTTTGCTCAATATTATATACTATAATAATTTTACAGAAAAAAGAAACAAATATTAGAAAAATAGCATTAATAAATATAATAATTTGGGTACTATACGATATCTTATGTAAAGCATATGCTTTAGTAATTTCAGATTTAATTACAACAGTTTCGACGATAATTGGAATATATAGATTTGATATAAAAACAAATAAAAGTTAGTGAAATATTTATTTATGATATAATAAGTATTCACAATTTTTGATTTTTATATAGGATTATATAATCTATTTTATATGGATTTATTTATTATAGCTATTTTTATTTATGGTATATATATTAATGATTTTGCAAAAAAGGACTCAGTCCTAAACTAATTAAAAAGTTGTCAAAAAGGGTCCGTCCCCATTGACAACTTGAAAGGAAAAAATAAATGAAAATAATTCATTGTAGTGATTTACATCTAGATTCTAGAATGAAATCTAATTTAGATAGTAAAAAAGCAAAAGAACGTAGAGATGAGATTTTAATTACATATCAAAAAATGATTGAATATGCAGTAAATAATGATGTTAAAATTATTTTAATTGCAGGAGATTTATTTGATAAAAAAGAAACCACAGTTAAAGCTAGAAATGTCGTAATTGATAGTATAATTTCAAATCCTGAAATAGATTTTATTTATTTAAAGGGAAATCATGATGAGTCTGGATTTTTAGATAATTTAGAAAACATTCCTAAAAACTTAAAATTATTTGACTCAAAAAAATGGACAACATATAATTATGGAAAAATTACAATTTCTGGCATTGAATTTGGAAGTCTTTCAGATTATGAAATCTATAGTACTTTACTTCTTAATAAGAGTGATTTTAATATAGTTACAATGCATGGTCAGGAATCAAAATATGAAATGAAGGACAAAACTGAAATAATAAATATTTCTAGTCTTAAGAATAAGAATATAGATTATTTGGCACTTGGGCATATTCATAAATATAAACAAGCAGAACTTGACCAAAGGGGAGTATATTGCTATTCTGGATGCCTAGAGGGAAGAGGCTTTGATGAATGTGGAGAAAAGGGATTTGTTTTGTTAGATATTGATGAAGAAACTCTTAAATATACATCAAAATTTATACCAATTGCAAAGAGGACTTTATATGAGGTAAATGTAGATGTAACTAATGCAAATTCCACATTAGAAGCGGAAAAATTAATTGATAATGAATTAAAAAATATAAGTCAAGATTCATTAATAAAAATAGTTTTAAAAGGTAAAGTCGAGGTTGATTCTGAAAGAGATATAAACTATTTAGAAAAAAAATATAAATCAAATTATTATTTTGCTAAAATATATGACGAGACAACATTAAAAATTGATTTTATGACTTATCAAAATGATGCATCTCTAAAAGGCGAATTTATTAGGTTAGTTTTGTCTCAAAATTTACCAGAAGAAGAACAAAGTAAAATAATAGTTACTGGAATTAAAGCACTTTCTGGAGAGGAGGTAATATAGGTTGTAAAATAATTAGAATTTTAGCTGTGTTAAAATCTTACTTAA
Organism: uncultured Clostridia bacterium; assembly: GCA_946401865.1. Classification (GTDB taxonomy): domain Bacteria; phylum Bacillota; class Clostridia; order TANB77; family CAG-508; genus CAG-269. Next base: position 44,473 of record CAMIVO010000006.1, on the reverse strand, counting down.
AAATGCTCAGCTAACGCATACTGACGCTGTAACGAGCAGAGCTCTAACAGCCTCAGCAATGTACACCATGTACACTCCGCTTTTTGCGTAAGATTTTGCCTTGCTAAAATTTAATTCTTTTACAACCCAGTGTAATTCATTCTAGTGAAGGGAGGAATATTATTTAAGATGAAACTTTTAAAATGTCATATAGAGAATTTTGGAAAATTATCAAATTATGATTATGATTTTCAAGATGGGATAAATATTATAAAAGCAGACAATGGTTTTGGAAAAACAACTTTTGCAAGTTTTATAAAAGCTATGTTTTATGGCTTAGAAGGCAAAAGAAATACTAAAGTATTAATTGACAGAAAAAAGTATGAGCCATGGCAAGGCGGTAAATTCGGTGGAAATATTGAGTTTGAGTTGCAAGGTAAAAAGTATAAATTAGAAAGATTTTTTGAAAAAAAGGAAGCAGATGATATTTTTAAATTATACGATTTATCAACAAATCTTGAAACAAAGGATTTTTCTCAAAATATAGGAGAAGAGATTTTTAAATTAGATAAAGAAGCATATGAAAGAAGCTCTTTTATTTCAGGTCAAAATATGGAAACATCAATGAATGATAGTATAAATGCAAAACTTGGAAATATTTTGGAAAGTGAAAATGATGTAAATTCTTCAGAAAAAGCATTAAAAACTTTGGATGATGCAATAAAATTTTATAAAAAAACTGGTGGAAGAGGAGAAATAAATGAAGCTAGTTTAAAAAAATCACAATTAGAACAAAAATTGGAAGAAAGCAAAATAAATGAAAAAAACTTAGAAGAAAGAAAACTAGCTTTTGAAAAATTAAAAAAGCAAATATCAGAAAAAATAGAATTACAAGAAAAATATAGAAAAGATTTACACACAATAAATGAAGAAACAGCAAAAAAAGCCAAACAAGAGCAGTATAAGTTGTTAAAAAGCCAATTAGATGAAAGCAAAAATAAATTACAAGAATTTGAAAATAAAAATAAAGAAAATTTAGATCTTCAAGAAAAAATAGAATATAATAAAAATAAATTAGAAAAATTAGAAAATAAAATTTTTAATATTGAAAGTAAAATAAAAACTAACAAAAAAATTTGTTTAACATGTATGGTAATTGCCATAATATTAGCTGTAATTTCATTAGTATTATATTTAAAAAAGATAACAGTAGTGGGAATTATTTTAGCAGTATGTTGCTTAATTTCAGCAGTTATATTTGTTGTATTTAGTTTTACTATTGCTAAAACAAAGGGAATTTTAGAAAATAAAAATCAAGAAAAAGAAAACCTTGAAACAATGAGTAAAACGCTAAACTCAATAATGGAAAAACAACAATTAGAAAATGAAAGTGAACTAAGTAAACTAAGTAATGATTATAATACAAAAACACAAAATTTTGAGCTATTTGAAAAACAAAATAATATTCAAGAACTTATATCTTATGTGCCTTCTAATATCACAACAAATAAGGAAGAACTTGAACAAAATCTAAATAATTTAAATAAAGAAATTAACACATTAAATGATGAAAAGAACTATATTCAAAATCACATTGAAAATTTAGAGGCAACTCTTGATACTTTTGAACTTGAAAATGAAATAGATGAAATCGCATCTAAAATTGAAGAAATGCAAGAAAATTTGAATATTTTAGAGAAAACAAAAAAATATTTAAATACAGCCAAAGAACAGTTTTCTTCTCATTATTTAAAAGGTATGCAAGACAGTTTTATTAAAAATTTAGAAATAATAAATGGCTCTAAAATAGAAGTTAATTTAGATGTTAATTTAAATGCTGAAGTCAATGAAAATGGTTCAAATAAAAAAATTGATTTTTTAAGTACAGGGTATAAAGATTTAATTTATATTTGTATGAGATTAAGCCTAATAGATAGCTTATTTGAAGAAGAAAAACCTTTTATTATCTTAGACGATCCATTTGTGAATTTAGATGAAGAAAAAATTGAAAATGCTATGAAATTAATTAAAGCTAAAGCTGAAGAGTATCAGATTATATATTTTGTGTGTCATGAAAGTAGAGCATAATTATTAAATTAAATAATAAAATGCCGTACTTGATATATATAAATCATTTAAAAGTCAAGTCATAAAAATAGCATATAAAATTAGGATATTAATAGAAAATAAATGAAATTATTTGAATTTTATAAAATTTAAACTAAAATAACAAATTTTATACTTGAAATATTTTAAAAATAGTAGTAATATAAAAGTAACTTAATAGTGAGAAAAAAAGCTACCCTGCGTAGTTCGTTTAGGCAGAATTTTTAGAACCTACAAGTTTAAAGAGGGGCCAATCTCTTGATATGGCGTGCATGCTTACTTCTATTTTATTTTTACAAAATATTCGTAAGAAGCCCATGAATATTAAGGTAGGCACCCACCTGTTTGTGAGAGCAGGTTGTTAAAAATTTTGAGCATCCAACGGCTAAGGCGGGGAGCTTTTTGTTTATATTAGGAAAGGAATTACATAATGAATACTGTTCCAATAGAAAAAAATAAAGAGTATATAGTAGACATAATTGATAATGGCTTTGAAGGAGAAGGAATAGCAAAAATTGATGATTTTACAATTTTTATTCCAAATGCCATTAAAGGTGAGAAAATAAAAGTTTTAATAGTCAAAGTATTATCATCATATGCATATGGAAAAATTATAGAAATAATAGAAAAATCTCCTAACAGAGTAGAAATTGATTGTCCAACATATAAAAGATGTGGTGGTTGTGATTTAAGGCATGTTGATTATGAAGAAACCTTAAATATGAAACAAAATACAGTTCAGAATTTAGTAAATAAGAATTTAAAAACAGAAATTGAGGTTAAACCAACTTGGGGTATGGGAAATCCATATCATTATAGAAATAAATTACAATTTCCAGTAGGAGTGGATAAAGAAGGAAAACCTGTAATTGGTGTATTTGCCAATAGAACGCATGAAATAATACCAATAGAAAATTGTTTAATTCAAAATGAAAAATCTGTTCAAATTGCAAAATATGTGTTAGATTGTATTAAAAAATATAATATTAGTGTTTATAATGAAAAAAATCAAACAGGATTAGTAAGACATATAATTGTAAAATCATCAAGATATTTTAATGAATATATGGTAATTATAGTTATAAATGGAGATTTTTTACCATTTGAAAAAGAGTTCGCAACCGACTTATCTTACGCTTGTCGTGAAATTTGTTCGATTTTTGTTAATATCAACAAAAAAAATACGAATGTGATTTTAGGTAACAAAAATAAATTAATTTATGGAAAAGAGTATTTAGAAGATTTTCTTGGAAATTTTGTGTTTAAAATTTCACCACTTTCATTCTATCAAGTAAATGCAGTTCAAGCTGAAGCTATGTATAATTACGCTGTAGAAGAAGCTGAAATAACAAAAAATGATATTGTTTTTGATTTGTATTGCGGAATAGGTACAATTTCATTATTTATGGCGAAACATGCCAAAAAAGTATATGGAGTAGAAATAGTTGAGCAAGCAATTCAAATGGCAAAAGAAAATGCTAAAAGTAATGAAATTGAAAATACTGAATTTATTGCAGGAGATACCGAATTTATATTAACAGATTTAATTCAAAATAAAAAAATCATTCCTGATGTTATTATGGTAGATCCACCTCGAAAAGGTTTAGATAATACAACCATTAACAATATTCTTGAAATAAAACCAAGAAAAGTTGTATATATAAGCTGTAATCCTGCAAGTTTAGTAAGAGATTTAGCTAAAATGGAGAGAGTATACGAAATAAAGAGTATTCAGCCATTTGATATGTTTCCACTTACACATCATGTGGAGTGCGTAACTGTACTTAATCTTAAATAACTATCAAATCATTTAAGGTACAAAACTGATAAATTTTTGACTGAAATTCGTGAGATTAAAAAATAATTTTTTAATCAATCAATAAACTCAGTCAATAATGGTTGGAGGGAAGATGAAACTTTCACAATTTAATGAAAATCTATTAAATGATAAAGACATAGAAGATATTGTGTTCTCTGATATTAGCGATAATGGGTTATCATGTAAATATGCTTTAGTTTTTGGAAATAGCATGTTAATAAAAGAAAGAGTGTCAAAAGCAGTTGAATTATATAATTCCAAACGAATACGAAAATTGATATTTATGGGAGGAGCAAATGGGGTAAGCAACCAAGATAACTCAATAACTGCAGAAGCAGATAAAATGAAAAAAGTTGCAATAGAAATGGGAATTGATGTGAAGGATATAATTATTGATAATACTTCAAATAATACGTTTGAGAACATTGATAATGCAATAGCTTTATTAGGAAATGAAATAGAACAAATTCATAATATAGTTATAGTTACAAGTGAATTTCACTTAAAAAGATGTAATGCGATATTAAAAAAGAAATACCCAAATTTAATTACTTCATTAGTAGCTGTAAAAGATGGATTTTCTGATAGTGATAATTGGTTTTTATCAGATAATAGCTGGAATAGTGGGAGAAGTCTTGCAACATATGAGGCAAAATTATTGATAAAATACGCTAAAGAAGATAAGATTGAAGATTTAGAAATAAATTCATATAGAGAAGAAAGAGAAAGGTGAGGTAATAGTTCCCCAAAAATATTTGAATGGGGTTGGAAAGTTAGACAGTAAAGTAGATAATTTGAGTAGTGAAACATTTTTTATAGGGCATAGTATAAATAAGTTAAAATTTTTCTCTAAATAAAGCTTTTTAATGCTTTATTTTTTAATACTTAGAGCATGTAAAGACATTTAGGGCGATTTTGACTGAAAAAAGTACAAAATTCTGAAATCCATGTTAAGGTGGTTTTAGATATGGAGTACGGAAACATAATATGATATAATCTGTCTAAATTACAAAGTATGAAAGGAGCAATTATAATATGTTTAAAGGAAAGAAAGTAATTATTTTTGATATGGATGGTACTTTGATTGATTCTGTTGGGGTATGGAATAAAGTAGATATGGAGTTAATAAAAGAATTAGGTTGTTTAGAAGAATTGAATGAAATAGAAATTCAACAACAAAGAGATAATAAACTAAGAGAATTCAGTAAATCAGAAAATCCATATATTGAGTATTGTAAATTTTTAAGTTCAAAATATAGTAGCAATCTAACAGGAGAAGAAACTTTGAAGAAAAGATATGATATTGCTCAAAATTACTTAAAAAACGAAATAAATTATAAGGATGATGTTCCAGAATTACTAAAACTTTTAAAAGAAAAAAATTACACACTTGTAATTGCAAGTACAACAAGAAGAAAAAACATGGATATATATTGTAATGAAAATAATAACATAATCCATAAAGCTAATATAAAAGACTATTTTTCTATTGTATATACGAGAGAGGATGCAAAAGAGATAAAACCTAATCCTGAAATCTATTTAAGAATAGTAAATGAATTAAAAGTTAGAAAAGATGAATGTCTGATATTCGAAGATTCATTAATAGGAATTGATGCTGCTAATAATGCTGGAATAGAGTCAGTAGCAATGTACGATAAATACTCAGACATGGAACGTGATGAAATAGAGAAAAAGGCAACATACAGTTTTAATAATTATAGAGAAGTAATACAAAATTTATTAAAGGAGAATTTATAGATATGAAAGAAATAGACAAAATAGCATTTATATACATAAAGGACGGAAAAATATTAAGTACTTTATCAAAGGGAAAAGATACATATTACATTCCAGGAGGAAAAAGAGAAGGAAACGAAACAGATGAACAAACTTTAATTAGAGAATGCAAAGAGGAATTGACAATAGATATAAAAAAAGAAACCATAAAATATTACGGAACATTTGAGGCACAAGCGCATGGAAAAGCAGAGGGCATATTAGTAAGAATGACATGCTATATGGCCGAATTTGATGGAGACTTAAAACCAGATACGGAAATACAAGAAATGATTTGGCTAGATTATAGTAATTTAAACGTTAAAATCTCTCCAGTTGATCAATTAATATTCAAAGACTTATATGAGAAAGGTTTTATAAAATAAGACAAAAATAGGAGTAGTTGATATGGAATTATATAGTACATATATCGAAACAGATAAATTTGATGAAGTTGTATCTTTTTATGAAAAAGTATTTCAACAAAAAGCTAATGTATACACTCAAAATAGATGGGTAGAGTTTGATTTTGGAAATAAGTTATCAATATATAATAAGTTATATGATGAAGAAAAAATAAAAAGTGGAAATTTAAATGATAATTTTAATAGTGAATATATAAAGAATTTTAATGTTGATAGAGGAGAAAAGAGAAACAATATTATAACTCTAAATTTTTATGCAGAAAACTTAAAAGAAGAATATAAAAGAATTAAAGAATTGAATATTTGCAAAATGTCAGAAATAATGTATGTAAATATAACTGAACCATATTATTATTTTAATATATATGATCCAGAGGAAAATACCATTGAAATTTGCAGTAATTCTTTATAATAGGAAAAAAGATTGAAAAAAATCACAAATGTTGAACCAATTTCATTGTTTGATGAAAAAATAGAATGGAGAAAAATAAAATATGGATATTATAATCTTAATAGTTGCAATTTTGGTAAGTTTGGTTCCATCACTATTATTATATAAATGGATTCAAAAAAAAGAAAAAGATGAAAAATATAAAAAAATATATAAAAGTGCTTTTGTTAAAGGTATAATTGCCATATTTCCAATAATACTAACATCTTTGATTTTTAATATTATTGGAAGAATATCAGGCTTAAAAAACTTAAATCCTCTTTTATACCAACTATATTATAAATTTATTGTATTGGCCTTTGCAGAAGAATTAGTTAAATTTATAATGTTTAAAAATGTTTTAAAGAAGAATAAATATGAGTATTCATGGTATAATCTAACGATACTTATAGTAATGGTTGGATTAGGGTTTGAATGTATAGAAAATGTGACTTTTTCATTTGGATCCGGTATAATAGAAATGTTTATTAAAGGGATATCATTGGGACATGCTGGATATGGATTCATTATGGGCTGGTTTTATGGAAAAATGCAAAAGACAGGAAAGAAAATATATGGATTATTCAGTTTTTTAATTCCTTGGTTTTTACATGGATTGTACGATTTTGGGTTAAGTAAGGAATTATTAGAGCTAAATGATAATTTTGCAGCAATATCTATTTCATTGGAATTAGTATGTTTGATTTGTGTTTTTTTAATTATTCGTTTTGTAAGAAAGAGAAAAGATTCAGAAATTTATACAGAAGTTTGTGCTATAAAACCATAACTTTACATAAAACTATTGAAAAATCAAAAAAAATATGATATAATTTTGAATTAACATAAAGTGAGATGTAAATAATAAATAAAATAACCAGGTATTAATGACTAATATATCAAAAATACCTGGTATTTCTGAAAAAAGGGGGATATATGAAACCAGAAGATTTTTTTACAAAATTTTATTTAGATAAGGAAAAAGATATTGTTGTAAAATTATTTAGGTCAGAAAATCCAGATGAATTAATCTATGTCATAAGAACTCCAAATCACCATACAGGAAATTTAATAACAAATTTAGCGAAGCTTGCAAATGCGGAAATTTCATATAGTGGTAGTGGTATGAAAATTATACAAGGTAATTTAAAAGCTTTAATTAATGATAATGGCGAGGAAGTTTATGTTTTTAGACTTGGTGGAATTAAAGTTGCAAATATATATCCAGATGGAAGAATAGAAAGAAAAGCAAAGATTCCAGCTATTATCAAATTATTTATGGCCCAAACAAAGGATTACAGACTTCCAGTAGAAAAAACTATAATTAAATCATATATTTTAAAACAATCTAAATTTAGAACAGATCTTCATACACATATTAATCAAATATTACAACCAGATTTGTTAATAGCACTTGGAATAAAACATCAAATTGGTTATTCATTATATTATATTAAAAAGTTAGGAATTGAACTTACAGAAAAACAAGAAAAAGAACTAAGTAAAAAAAGAAAGGCAGTAGAAAAAGAATACAAAAATTTAGACTTAACTGAAAAAGAGTTAACACGTAAAATAGATGATAATGTGTTTATAAATTTAGCAGATTTAGTTTTAAATAACATTGAAAAAGCAGAAAAAAATATTAATAGAATTAGAAATAGTTTAGTATTATTAAAAGACGGTCAAGCGGTTTTTACAAACCTTGAAAAAACTATTTTATATAGATATGCAATTATAAGAGGAAATAGAGTTCCAGAAAACGAGCTTATAGACATAGATGCTAAAAAAGTTAATCAATTAGAAGATGAAGATGTACGTAATGGCTTAATTCAAATGTTAAAAGATAAAGAAACAGGAAGCGGATACGAAAACAATACATTTTTCCAAGATAAGCTTTTATGGATTGCAAGAGAATATCAAAAACAAGGAATTAAATATGTTGAAGTTGCAAATTCAACACTTCCTAAAAAAGGACCAGCTGGAATTTCAAACATAGTAGATATGCATACTTTAATGCCAAAAGTTGAAAAAGAGACTGGTGTTAAAATCAGATTTTTAGCAGCTGCAAGTAGAACTTTATATACAAAACAACAATTATTGGAATGTCCAACTATAATAAAAACACTAGCCAAAAGTCCTTATGTTGTTGGAATGGATTTAATTGGGGAAGAAATAAATAATGTTACAGACTTTTCCGATATAATAGAAGAAATAGTAGATTATGCAATAAATGAAGACCCAGAGTTTACTATAAGATTACATGCAGGAGAAACAGATAGCTTTAAAGATAATATAGAAAAAGCCTTAGATTGTGTAAAACTATGTGTTCCAAATGGAAAAAAAGCTCCACAAGTAAGATTAGGTCATGGATTATATGTACCTGATTTAGATTCTAAAGCTGGAAAAAGAATAATCAGAAAAATGAAAGACTTAGATGTAGTATTAGAATTCCAATTATCTTCAAATGTAAGACTAAATAATTTAACTAATTTAAGTAATCACCCAATGAAGAAATATTTAGAAGATGGTATAAAATGTGTTCAAGGAACTGATGGATGTGGATTTTATGGAATCGATACAATAGATGAACAAATTGCTTTAAGAAATTTACTTGGAATAACTGATGATGATTTTGCTAAAATGAGAGAAGTAGAAGAAGAAATAATGGCTAGAAGAAATAAATATTTTGAGGAAAAATCTAAAAAGTTTGAAGAATTCTTAAATGGTAGAAGCATAGAACAAGCTTTAATGGAAGAAGAAGAAAAAGAACTTGCAAATATTGATTTAGATAAAGATAATATACCAGATAACAGTATATTAAATTCTTATAAAGTATTTGAAAATAAAATTGTAGATTTACCTACAAACAAAACACCTATAATTATTGCAGGAGGAAGTTTTAATGCTAAAGGAAGAATTACTTTAACAAACGAAGACACTAAAAAAGCTTTAAAAGAATTCTTAGAAAAGGTGGATGATAAGAATACTTATATTGTTATAGGACATAAAATGCAAGGATATGAAAGAGCAGTATTAGACATTTCTAAAGAACTTAATAAAAACTTCAATGTTACAGCTGTTGTTCCAAAATATGTTTCAGAAGATGTTAGAGAAAATATTGAAAATACTAGTGGATTAAAGGGAATTTATGTATGTCCTGATCCATCTGAACTTGGAATTTATAAAAGCTTTAATTATGAAATTTTTGAAAGAAGAAATTCAGTAGTTGTTGCATTTGACGGAAATTCACCTGTATCAAATTTAATTCAAGAAGCAAAAAACGGAAAAGGAAAAGCTAAAATATATGTAAATGCAGATGTAGATGTGCTAAAAGAAAAAGCAAATTCTTTAGATGGATATGTTAAAGTATTTAATAAAAATATAAATTTAGCAGAAGAAGTTTTAGAAGATAATCCTGAGATAAAGGGGTAAAAAAATACGAAGAGAATTATGAAATTTTTCTTCGTATTTTTTTATGGTATATAAAAAAATGAATTGGCTTAAAGATCCAGCATGGTCATTGTGTAAGTGAGTAATTATTATTATTTCCAAAACCAGAATCTACGCCAAGGAATTTTAATATAGAATTCATATTATGTTCATCCCATCCTATCATCATTCCATAAAGTAATAAATTAGCCTCAACGGGACAAACAGGGAGATAAAAGAAATACATTTATCAAGAAAATTGGGTAAAAATTTAATGAAATTTGATTAAAATTTAATGAGATTGTAACAAGTTAGTGAAAAAGTTTAAAAAACAAACTAAATAGACTTTTTCTTTAAAAAGTGTTATAATGCAAATACAGATTAGTAAAGGGGGATTTGAGTATACTTACTCAATTAAGAAAAATGAACAATAGCATTCGTTTTACAAAAGAAGATAAACAAATCTTTAGGGAAAAAACTTTAGAAATGTTAAGAAAAGGCATCGGGCAAAGAGAAATTGCAAGAAAAATAGGTGTTTCTGCTCAATATATTTCTAATTTAAAAAACAGTCTTATTAAGGAAGGTCTTATAACACAAAAAGAAATAGATGAGAAAAAAGTAGAGGCACTTGAAAAAAATAGAGAAGAAAAGAAAAGAGCTTCTAAGAAAAAAAGTAAAGATAAACTAAATCAAGAGATTGAAAGACGAAGAAATATAGTACTTCAAAAATATAGAGATGGAAAGACTCGAGTTGAGATAATTAGAGAACTCGGTATTCCAAGAACTACAATACGTTGTGATGAAAAATGGTTAATAGAAAAAGGATTAATTTTAAAAGAAGAAATAGTAACACAGCGTTCCTTGAATGCAATTGAAAGAAAGAGAAAAGAAGCTGAAATAAGAAAATTACTAAGTCAAGGAAATATGACAAGAAAAGAAATAGCTAGAGAAGTTAATGTCTCGAAGGCTATAGTGAGTTATGTAGCAACTAATAACCTCGACAAAATCAGGGAAAAAAAGATTAGAAAGACTAAAACTTTTATACATAATCCTGAAGCATTAAATAATTTACAAAGTATTGAGAAAGATGTTTACAACGAACTTCGAAAAGGGTATCAATATAATTATATTGAAAAAAAGTTAGGAATTTCACATAAAAAATGTATGGCAATTGTAGAAGTGTTACATATTACGGGGGTATTTGGAAGGAAGGATATTAAAGAAGCTAGAAATGCATTAAAAATAAGAGATAAGAGAGAAATTTTAGCTTTACTGAAGCGAGGATATAGTCAATCTTCAATTATTAATTTAAAAAGATATTTAAATGTTGCAAGTTGCAAAAGAATTGTAACTGAGTTAAAAGAAGAAGGAAAAATAACAGAGGAAGAAATAAAGGCCGCTCAAGTTGAGAGTAATAGGAAGTATGAAATGCTAGTTTTAAGAGGAATGCAACAAGGATTAACTGTAAAAGAAATAATTGCCTCAGACGAAGATGGTTATCTAACGGAACCTATTACAAGAAATATAAAAAATAATTTAATTGAAAAAGGACTAATAAGAAAAAAAATATTTAAAAATAGAAACAGTAAAAGAATACGACAGTTGTCAGACGCAAGTCGAAAAGAACATGATGCTGAATATATTAGACTTTTAAAAAAAGGATTAACATTTGAAGAAATAGCAAATCTAGAGCAAATTACGTATAAGTATGCAAGAGCTAAGTGGTATAGAATAAATGCAAAATATAAAATAGGTAAGGAAAAACTAGAAGAATGGAGAGAAAAAAGAGATAAAAACTTCGAAGATGGAAAGAAAGCTTTAGACAGTTATATAAAACGTGGCATAGGAGTAAAAAAAGTACAAAAATTTTTTGAAACTTGCATAGAAGAAAAAGATTATGGAAGAGCATTTTCTGAGGAAGAAGCTGAAAAATTTGGAAGAGTTATACTTATGGATGAAGCATTTTTAAACAAAAACAATTTGAAATTTGTAATTTTTCTATATATTGAACAAGTTCCTTCCAAAAAAACAAAAGCATATTTAAATAAGCTTTTACGTTTCTATAGTGACACAGAATATAATAATGCAATTAAAGATTTTATTAGCTATTTTTATAACGCAACGAAACACACAAAACAACAAATACAAGATGATGGCAATGATGAACCTTCAATAAAATAATAAATAAAGAAGTAAAGGAGTATGCCAATGAAAATAATAAAAAATAAACTAAATAACAAAATAATATTTTCATTAATTGATGTTAATGAAGAATAACAATATTATGAAATAATAAAAAATATATTTAGGTGGTAGTATGATAAGAGTTTTATTTGTATGTTTAGGAAATATATGTCGTTCTCCAATGGCTGAATTTATATTTAAAGACATAATAAACAAAAAAGGATTAGGTGATAAATTTGAAATAAAATCTGCAGCAACAAGTTATGAAGAAATAGGAAACGATATTCATTATGGCGCAAAAGATAAGCTGCTTCATAAGAATATCCCTTTTAGCAAAAGAAAAGCAACAAGAATAACATCAGAAGATTATAATAGCTATAATTTTATAATCGGTATGGATGATTCAAATATTAGAAATATTAAAAGAATAGTTGGGGAAGATGTAGATAATAAAATAAGCAAATTACTTGATTATTCTGATAGTCCAAGAGATATCGCAGATCCATGGTATACAGGGAATTTTGAAATAACTTATAACGATATTTTAGAAGGATGTAATTGTTTTATAAAATATTTAGAAGAAAAAAAATATATTTAGTAAGAAAAGGTATAAAAGATGGAATATAGATATAAACCAAATGGAGTATGTTCAACAGAAATGATTTTTGACATAGATGAAAATGATATAGTAAAAGATTTAAAAGTAATTGGTAAATGAATATGGCTTTCATTATTGATTAAAAATTGAGTTTTTGCTAAAATATAAAATATAATTTTATGATATATAGTCGTAAATAGGAGAAAATTGCTTTTATGAAAAAATTAATAGTTTTAGATTTGGATGGAACGACTTTAAGAGATGACAAAACAGTATCAGAAAATACAATAAATACTTTATTAGATGTGAGAAATAGAGGAGATACAATACTTTTTGCAACAGCAAGACCACCAAGAGATGCCTATAAATATGTGCCGGAGTCTTTAAGAAACAACCCAATTATTTGTTATAATGGTGCAGCTATTGTAGCTTCAAATAATTTAGAGGTTATTTATGAAAAGCAAATAGAAAAAAATGATGTTCTTAAAATTTTAGATATATGTGAAAGCTATGGATATAACCAATTATCTATTGAAGTTAATGATACTTTATATTCCAATTTTGATACTACTCCATTTTTTGGAAATGCAAAAAATGAAATAAAAGATTTAAGAAAGATGGAATATAAAAGTGCATATAAAGTGATAATATGTTCGGAAAATCCAATTGATGAAAAAATATTAAAATTATTTCCTCAAACAGTAAAAGGCGTAATTACAGATAAAAAGACACTTTGTCAGATTATGAATGCAGAATCATCAAAATGGGTTGCAATAAATAGCATTATTGACAAATTTGGAATAAGTAAAGAAAATGTAATTGCATTTGGAGATGATATAAATGATTTAGAAATGATAAAAAATGCCGGAACAGGTGTAGCAATGGGAAATGCAGAAGAACAGCTAAAATCAATAGCAAACTATATAACTGATACAAATGTAAATGATGGTGTAGCAAATTTTTTGAAAGAGCTAATTACTAAGAGAGGGGAATAAAAAATATGAATCTTATAACTTTATTAATAATATTTGATATGCTAGTAATTATATATCAAGTTTTAATTGAGGTTTTTACAATACTATATAGAATAAATGGAATAAATGTAGATATCTCACGATTCCAGGTAGTTTCTTTACTCACAGGAACTGGATTTACAACAAATGAAAGTGAATCTATGTTAATTACCAAAAATAGAAGAAAACTTACTAGAAGAATTATGTTTTTTAGTTACATATTTAATATATCAATTGTATCAACATTTGTAAGTATTTTTTCATTAACAGCTAATACTAGTAAAGAAGATATTCCAATTTGTATTGGTCTTACACTATTTATAATTATTTTTTTAATTTTGTTTTATAAAACAAATATAAGAAAAAGTGTAATAGATAAAATAGTTATAGATCTTGTAAATAAAAGAAAAACAAAAAAAGAAAATTTTGTTTTTATTTATGATACATTTGGAAATAAAGTAATTGCAGAAATTGAACTTACCAAATTAAAAAGATCAATGAAAAATAAAACTATTGAGGAAATGCAACTTTCTCAAAAATATCATATATCTTTATTAGTAATAAAAAGAAAAGAGCAAATTATATCAGAAATAAAACCAACAACAATGCTTGAAGAGGGAGACACAGTAATTGTTTTTGGAAGGGTAAGAGATATAAAAAACGCATTTATAAAAGAAATTGAAAAAATAGTGCAGAAAGTGTGAGAGGGTTAAAATTCAATAAGATAATAATGATATTCTAATATATTAAATAAAAAAATACAAAAAATGGTGAATTTTGTTGCCAAAAGCGCTTTAATATGGTATAATAAAAAAAGATTGGAGGAAAAATAAATTATGTCAGAAAAAGAAATAAGGGAATTATATTTACTTTTGAGAGATAGAAAACCTCATGCAACCAATACCGATTTATGTACAGAAATTGAAAAAGAAACAAGTTTAGATTATACTACAATAGTAAATACACTTATAGATTTGCCAGAATACCAGAAAAATACAAATTCAGAGCCAAGAAAAAAAGGAGACGATAAGTTTGTAGATTTGGGAGAACGTTAGGTATAATATATATATAATGAAAAATAAGAATTATCTTAATCATAGATAATTTTTATTTTTTTATCTCATAATTAAAATTTTTGAATTAAGACTTTTAAAATATTGCAAAATATTGAAAAATGTAGTATAATGTTGAATAATTATATTCGGAAATATAAAAATAAAAGGAGGATTTAAATATGGCAACATTTTTAACAGAAGAATCAAAAACATTTAACGAATACTTATTAATACCAAGACTTACAACAAGAGAATGCACACCTGACAAAATATCATTAAGAACACCACTTGTAAGACATAAAGTAGGAGAAGAGGCAGAAATGTACCTAAATGTACCATTTATGTCAGCTTGTATGCAATCAGTATCAGGCGAAGAAATGGGAGTAGCGCTAGCAAGAGAAGGTGGAATTGCAATCATTTATATGTCTCAGACAATAGAAGACCAAGCACAAATGGTAAGAAATGTTAAAGAAACAAAATCAGGCTTCGTTAGAAGTAAATGGAATTTAAAACCAGGAGACACATTAGCAGATATTTTAAAAATAAAAGAAGAAACAGATCATTCAACTATCCCAGTAACAGAGGATGGCACGCCAAATGGTAGATTTTTAGGAATTATAACAAGTAAGGATTATAGAATTTCTAGAGACAGCTTAGATAAAAAAGTTGAAGAAATTATGACTCCGGTAGAAAATATTATTTCAGCTAAACCTGGACTTACAATATCAGAAGCAAATGACATTATTTGGGAAAAGAAAATAAATTGTTTACCTATAATTGATGACAATGGAAAACTTAATTCACTAGTATTTAGAAAAGATTATGAGCAACACAAGGAAAATCCTCTATCATTATTAGATGAAGAAAAACGTTATATGGTAGGTGCAGGTGTAAATACTCGTGATTATGAACAAAGAATACCAGCACTAGTTGAAGCTGGAGCAGATATCCTTTGTTTAGATTCTTCAGATGGATATTCTGTATGGCAAAAAGAAGTTATAGAATGGGTACATAATAAATACAATGGAAAAGTTAAAATAGGGGCAGGAAATGTTGTATCTAAAGAAGCATTTGATTATTTAGCAGACGCTGGAGCCGATTTTATAAAAATAGGAATTGGTGGAGGCTCAATTTGTATAACACGCGAAACTAAAGGAATAGGACGTGGACAAGCAACAAGCTGTATAGAAGTTGCAAAAGCAAGAGATGAATATGCAAAAAGAACTGGAATTTACATACCAATTTGTTCAGATGGTGGAATAGTGCATGATCATCATGTAACACTTGCATTAGCTATGGGATGTGACTTTGTTATGATGGGAAGATATTTTGCAAGATTCGATGAAAGCCCAACACAAAAAGTAAAAATTAATAATGAGTTTTTTAAAGAATATTGGGGAGAAGGCTCAAAAAGAGCAAGAAGCTGGCAAAGATATGATTTAGGTTCTAAAAACGAAAAAATGTCATTTGTAGAAGGAGTAGACTCATATATTCCATATGCTGGTTCTTTAAAAGATAATTTATCAGTAACAATAAAGAAAATAAAATCAACAATGTCAAATTGTGGTTCAGCTTCAATTGAAGAATTCCATGAAAAGGCAATTCTTACACCAGTATCTAGCTTAAGTATACAAGAAGGATCTGCACATGACTTAACTGTTAGAGATGTATAGGAGGATAAAATGGAAAAATTAGCTATACTTGATTGTGGAGGACAATACACAAAAGTAATAGATAGAAGAGTTAGGGAACTCGGAGTAAAATCTGACATATTTCCAATAAATGTAAAGGCAGAAGAATTAAAAGATTATCAATCTGTTATATTATCAGGGGGACCAAATAATATTGGAGAAAGTCAAAGATTAAATTTTGATGAAAAAATATTTGAAATGGGTATTCCTGTTCTTGGAATATGCTATGGAATGCAATTAATGTCAGATCATTTTGGAGGAATAATAGATAGCAATATAAAAAAAGAATATGGACAATGTGAAGTTTGGGTAGACAATACAATGCCTATATTTGATGGATTAGAAGAAAACCAAAAGGTTTTAATGAGTCATGGAGATAATGTTAGAAATACACCAAATGGATTCCAAATAATTGCAAAATCAGGTGATGCAATTTCTGGAATAGGAAATAAAGAAAAAAGAATGTATGGTTTTCAATTCCACCCAGAAGTTGATTTAACTGAAAATGGAATGAAAATGCTAGAAAACTTTATAAGAAAAGTAGCTAATTATAAAGAGGTATATGCATTAGAAGATAGAATTCAAACATCTATAAAAATGATTCAAGAAAAAGTAGGAAACAATAAAATTATTTGCTTAGTAAGTGGAGGTGTCGATTCTGCAGTTACTGCAGCTCTTTTAGTAAAAGCACTTCCAGCAGATAATATTTATGCAATTCACATAGATTCTGGATTTATGAGAAAAAATGAAAGTGATCTTGTATGTGAAGATCTAAAAAAACTTGGAATGAAAAATTTAATTAGAGAAAATGCTAAAGATATTTTCTTTAACACAATAGTTGAAACTGAAGATGGGCCAATAGGACCATTAGTAAAAGAAGTTGATCCAGAAAGAAAAAGAAGAATTATTGGAGAAGTATTTATTCAAATTGCAAATAAAGTTATAGAAAGATTAGGTTTGGATAAAGAAAATACTTTTATTGCACAAGGTACTTTAAGACCAGATTTAATAGAAAGTGGAAACCCTGATATTAGTGGCTTTGCACATAAAATAAAAACACATCATAATGATGTTGAAATAGTAAGACAAGCTAGAAAAAAAGGTTTAATAGTAGAAACAAACAGTGACTGGCATAAAGATGAAGTTAGAAAAGTTGCAATAAAACTTGGATTAGATAAAAAAATTGCATATCGTCAACCTTTCCCAGGACCAGGTTTAGCAATAAGACTAATATGTCATGATAAATTAAGTGAAGTAGAAATAACTTCTCAAGAAGTAGAAACTCTAAAGAATATTTTGAACAATACAAATCAAAATGGACATATTTTACCAATTAAATCTGTTGGAGTTCAAGGCGATAGCAGAAGCTATAGAAATTTATGCTTATTAGAAGGAAATAACCAAGATTTTAATTGGCAAGAAATTACATCAAAAGCAAAAGAAATAACAGATAAAATAAATACTATAAATAGAGTTGGGTACATTTTAAATAAAAGTAATTTCAATGGACCAATTAATTGCTATGATATGAGAATTGCAGATGAAAATGTAGATTTACTTCGTGAAATAGATAATATTGTTACAACGAAATTAGAAGATGCAAAAGTAAGCCAAACATTTGCAGTATTAATTCCAATTGGAATAACAAAAAAATATTCAATTGCAATAAGAACCTTTGTTACAAATGACTTTATGACAGGTAGACCTGGTGAAATTGGAAAAGAAGTTTCTAAAGAAAAAGTTCAAGAAATTGTAAAAGAAGTTGAAGAAAAATTTGGAGATAAAATAGAATTTGTTATATATGATATAACAAGTAAACCACCTGCAACAACTGAGTGGCAATAAATTTTTAAAAACTCTTGTTATTTTTCATTTTTTGTTGTAAAATATGTTGAACAATTAAAATATAATATTAAGGGTGATAAAAATGCAAAATTTGGAACTTGCTCAAAACAAATTAAAACAATATGAACAAGAAAATATTTTAGCAACATTAAATAGTTTAAAAGGAAAAGAACAAGAAGAATTAATAAATCAAATATTAAAAATAGATTTTCAAGAGATTAGTGAATTATATAAAAATCTAAAAGTAAAAGAGGAAAATGCAAAATGCGAAATAGCTCCTATAGAATCCATAGATAAAGAAAGAATAACAGATAGTGAACTAAAAGAGCTAGAAGAAATTGGCTTAAACATCATAAAACAAAATAAGTATGCAGTAATTACATTAGCTGGAGGACAAGGAACAAGACTTAAATGGGATGGGCCCAAAGGAACTTATAAGCTAGCAAATGGAAAATATATATTTCAAATTTTAGCCGAAAAATTTAAAGCTTTTGAAAATAAATATGGTACATATCCATATTGGTATATAATGACAAGTCATCAAAATAATCAAGCTACAGTAGATTTTTTTGAGGAACAAAATTATTTTAATTTAGACAAAAATAAAATTAAATTTTTTAAGCAAGACGAACTACCAACGCTTACTCCTGATGGTAAAATGATACTTGAAGACAACAAAATAAAAACAGCTTCAAATGGAAATGGAGCAATTTATGCAGCTTTAATAAAAGAAAAAATCATTGATGATATGAAAGCTAAAGGAGTAGAATGGCTATATATTTCTGGGGTAGATAATATAATGGTAAACTTCATAGATCCTATTTTTCTTGGTCTTACATTAAAAAATAATATGCAAATCGCATCAAAGTCAGTTGCAAAAGCATATCCAGAAGAAAAAGTAGGAGTATTTTGCAAAAAAAATGGAAAACCAGGTATTGTAGAATATATAGAATTAACAGAAGAAATGAGAAATGACACAAATAAAAATGGAGAGCTTATATATGGAGATGCTAATATTGTTAGTCATTTATTAAATATTAATGTTATAGAAAAAATAACAAAACAAAAAATGCAATATCATTTGGAAATAAAAAAAGGATTATACAAATTCGAAGCCTTTGTATTTGATGGATTTAAAGCAATGGATAATATGTTAGTTATGAGAGTAAAAAGAGAAAATGAATTTGCTCCTATAAAAAACTTTGAAGGTGTAGATAGCCCTAAAACAGCACTAGAAATTTATGAAAAACACTTGCAATTTTAAAAAAAAGAGAGTATAATATTAAAAGCATAATAAAAGAGAGTAAGAGCGGGAACAAAAATCCCGCTCTTAAAACTTGTAAAAAAGAAAAAATATAAAAGGGAGGTAATTTTTTGGCAAGAATAGAAGAAAGCATAGAATTACTTGTAAAAGAAAAAATAGAACAACTTGGGTACGAATTATATGATGTTTTGTTCTTAAAAGAGGGACCAAATAAAATTCTTAGAATAGTTATAGATAGTGAAAATGGAATTTCATTAGATGACTGTGAAAAGGTAAATAACGAAGTTAAAGATTTAATTGATGAAGCAGATTTTATTAAAGAACAATATTTTTTAGAAATTTCATCTCCAGGAATAGAAAGAATTTTAAGAAAAGATTGGCAATTAAAAAAATTTAAAGGAGAACTGGTTGAGGTTAAGCTTTTTAAAAAAGATAAAAATGGAAATAAAAGCTATTTAGGAACACTTGGAGATATTACATCTGATACATTAGAAATTAACACAGAAAAGCTTATAGAAATAGATAGAAAAAATATAGCACAGGTAAAAACTGTTTATACAGATTAAACAAATAAAAAAAAAAGAAGGGAATGGTTAGAAAAAATGAAAGCAATTGATAACAAAGAGCTTATATTAGCTTTAGAAGATTTAGAAAAGGAAAAAGGAATAAAGAAAGAATATTTATTAGAATCAATAGAAACTGCGTTAGTTACAGCTTATAAAAGAAATTTTGACGCACAAGAAAATGTAAAAATCGAAATGGATAAACAAACAGGTGCAACACATGTATATTCTGTAAAAGAAATTGTAGAAGAACCAGAAAATCCTATTAGCCAAATTAGTTTAAAAGAGGCAAAAAAAGTAAATAAATCATTAAAAATTGGAGACAGTGTAGAAATAGAAATAGTTCCAAAAAATTTCGGAAGAATTGCAGCACAAACAGCTAAACAAGTTATAGTACAAAAAATAAGAGAAGCAGAAAGAGAAATTGTTTTTACTGAATATAATGATAAAAAAGGAGAAATAGTTTCTGGTCCAATACAAAAAGCTGAAAGAGGAATCGTCATAATGGACTTAGGAAAAATTGAAGGAATTATGCCTATAAAAGAGCAAATTCCAACAGAAAACTATAATGTAAATGATAAAATAAAAGCAGTTGTAGTAGATGTTGAAAAAGGAGAAAAAGGTGCACCACAAGTAATTGTTTCAAGAAGTCATCCTGATTTTGTAAAAAAACTTTTAGAGTTTGAAATTCCTGAAATATATGAAGGTTTAATAGAAATAAAAAGTGTTTCAAGAGATCCAGGAAAAAGAAGTAAAGTTGCAGTATTTTCACCAGATCCAAATATAGATCCTGTTGGTTCTTGTGTAGGCCAAAAAGGTATACGTATTCAAAATGTTATTAATGAATTACATGGAGAAAAAATTGATGTAATAGAATGGAATGAAGATATTTCAATATTTATAGCTTCAAGTTTACTTCCTGCAAAAATAATGGCAGTAGATGCAAATTATGATGAAAAATTTGCTCAAGTAATTGTAGCAGATGATCAACTTTCACTTGCAATAGGTAAAGCTGGTCAAAATGCAAGATTAGCTGCAAAACTTACAAATTGGAAAATAGATATAAAATCTGAAAGTCAATATAGAGAAATACTAAGTAAAAACGAAGAAGCTGAAAGTGAGGACGGTCAAGAGTGAAGAAATTGCCACAAAGAACATGTATAGGCTGTAACTCAAAAAAAGATAAAAAAGATTTAATTAGAATAGTAAAAAATCAAAATGGAGAAATAAAATTAGATTTGTCTCGGAAGAGCAGATGGTAGGGGCGTATACATATGTAATTCAGAAGAATGTCTTAATAAAGCTATAAAAAATAAAAAAATATCAAGGACATTTGAAATGGAAGTTGATAATAAGATATTTGAAGATATAAGAAGATATATAAATGGGGGTGAATTTATTGGGAAAGATTAAACTATATGAGCTTGCAAAAGAAATGGATATTCCTAGTAAAGATTTATTAGAAAGAGTTAAAAAAATAGGGATTGAATTAAAGAGTCATTTAAGTGTAATTTCAGACGAAGAAGTCCAAAAAATAAAAACAGCATTTAATAAAGAAAATGGTGCTGAAACATCTAAAAAAGAAAATAAAACTAGTGCTTCAGAAAAAAAGCAAGAAGATAAGAGCAAAAAAGATAGTCCTGTTATTATTAGAAGAGAAGTTATAATACAAGATGAACCAAAAAAAGAGAATATAAAAGAAACAAAAAAGGAAGAAAATAAAAATCCTTTTGTTCAAAGAAATAAAAACAAAGACTTTAATATAGTATATAGAGATAGACCAGAAAAGCCTATGACTGTTAGTGAATTGTTTGGATTAAATAAAAAGAAAGAAACTGAAAAGAAACCAGAAATCAAGCCTGAAACAAAACCAATAAATAAAACTGAAGTTGTAGAAGAAAAAGTAGAAAAAGCAGATAATTCAGTAAAAAAAGAAAATGAAGCTATAGAAACAAAACATACACAGATTCAAACTAAACCTGAAAATAGAGGCTTTAATAATCAATCTCAAAATAGAAATAATCATCAAGATTATAGAAATAATTTTAGAGATACAAGAAATAATAATGGAAATAACTATCAAAATCGAAGAAAAGAAGGATTTAATAACAACCAAAGAAATGGAGATGACAAAACTTCTTTCCAAAGAAGAGATAATAATTTCCAAAATAACAGATTTAATAATCAAAATAATAGAAATGGTTATAATAATAACAGATTTGGTCAAAAACGTCCATTAGATGAAAAAGGAATAGAAAAAAATATTAAAGATATTATGTCTGTTGATACAAACATGGAAGAAAAATCTGCTCGTGAATTTAATAGAAATCTTGACAAAAAGAAGAGTAATAGCAAATTTGATGAAAATAGAACAGCTAAAAAGAAAACATCAAGAAGAAATCAAGATGAAGCTATAAATGAAAATAAATTAAACAGACTAAAACAAAGAAATAATTTATCTGGAATGTTTGAAGACCAAGAAGATAGCATGCTAGATTACTATGACTTATCAAATAATAGAGGTAGAAAAAACAAGAAAAAATCAAAAGGCACTGAAGCTTCTAAACAAAAAATATTTAAATTAACTGAAATTACCATCCCAGAAACTATTAGTGTAAAAGATTTGGCTCAAGAGTTAAAGAAAACAGCAAGTGAAGTTATAATGAAACTGATGACTCTTGGAATTATGGCAACAGCAAATAATGATGTAGACTTTGATACAGCATTTTTGGTTGCTTCTGAATTTGGAGTTACAGCAAATAAAAAAGTAGAAGTAAAAGAAGAAGATGTATTATTTGATGAATCTGAAGATAAAGAAGAAGATTTAGTTACACGTCCACCAGTAGTTGTTGTTATGGGTCACGTTGACCATGGTAAAACTTCACTTTTAGATGTTATTAGAAAAACAAATGTAATTAGTGGAGAAGCTGGAGGAATTACACAAGCAATTGGAGCATATAAAGTAAAAATTAATGATAGAGAAATTACATTTTTAGATACTCCAGGACACGAAGCATTTACTCAAATGAGAGCAAGAGGTGCTCAAATAACAGATATTGCAATATTAGTTGTTGCAGCAAATGATGGTGTTATGCCACAAACTGTAGAAGCAATAAACCATGCTAAATCTGCAGGAATTCCAATAATAGTTGCAATTAATAAAATAGATTTACCTGATAGTAATCCTCAAAAAGTAAAAGAAGAATTAATGCAATATGAATTAGTTCCTGAAGAATGGGGAGGAGATACAATATTTGTAGAAATATCTGCTAAAAAGAATATAAATATTGATGGTTTACTAGAAATGGTATTACTTCAAGCTGATGTATTAGAGCTTAAAGCAAATCCTAATAAACAAGCAAAAGGTGCTGTCATAGAGGCAAGACTTGATAAAAACAAAGGTACAATTGCATCTGTACTTGTACAAAGAGGAACACTTGATGTTGGAGATACTATTGTTGTTGGTACATCAATTGGTAGAATTCGTTCAATGGTTAATGATAAGGGTAAAAAAGTAAAGACTGCAGGACCATCTACACCTGTTGAAATTACAGGACTTACAGAAGTCCCTCAAGCAGGAGATATATTCTATGAAGTTAAAGATGAAAAAATGGCAAAACACTTAATAGAAAGAAGAAGACGTCAAGAAAGAGAAAAATCTATAAATTCAATGCAAGCTGTTACTTTAGATAACTTGTTTGGACAAATGGAAGAAGGAAAATTAAAACAACTTAACTTAATAGTTAAAGCAGATGTTCAAGGTTCAGTAGAAGCTTTAAAACAATCACTTGAAAAGCTTTCAAATTCTGAAGTTAGAGTTAAAGTAATTCACGCAGCAGCTGGTGCTGTAACAGAATCTGATGTTACTTTAGCAAAAGTTTCAAATGCTATTATTATTGCATTTAATGTAAGACCTGTTGCAGGTGCTAAACAAGAAGCAGAAAAAGATGAAGTTCAAATTAAGCAATATTCAGTAATTTACCAAGCAATTGAAGATGTAGAAGCAGCTATGAAGGGAATGCTTGATCCTAAATATGAAGAAGAACTTCTTGGTACTGCAGAAATTAGACAAATATTTAAAATCTCTAATGTTGGAACAGTTGGTGGAGCTATGGTTCTTACTGGAAAAATTGAAAGAAATGCAGGGGTTAGAGTTTTACGTGATGATGTAGTTATTCACGAAGGTAAACTTGTATCTCTAAAGAGATTTAAAGATGATGTTAAAGAAGTTGCTAAAGATTTTGAGTGTGGTATACAGCTTGAAAAATTCAATGACATTAAAGAGGGAGATATAATTGAAGCTTTTGTAATGAAAGAAATTAAGAGATAATTTAAATATTACATTTTAATCTTTTAAAGTGAAAGGAAGGTGTGTATTATGCCTACAAAAAAGAATTCAAATCGCATGGATAAGATTAATGAAGAAATAAAAAAAGAACTTAGTCTTGTTATAGATAATAAATTAAAAAATCCACATATCACAGGAATGATAAGTGTTACAAATGTTAAGACTTCACCTGATTTAAGATATGCTAGAGTGTATATTAGTTTATTAAATTGCAAAAATGTTCAAGAAACTTTAGATGGATTTAAGAGTGCAGCTGGATTTATGAGGTCTGAACTTGCAAGAAGAATTAATTTAAGATATACACCTGAACTTAGATTTGAAATTGATGATTCTATGGAATATGGAGCAAGAATTGAAAATATTCTTAAGGAAATAATTCCTAATAAAGAATCAGAATAAAATCTATTATAAGAGGATTAAAAAAATCATGGATGGAATTATTATTATAAATAAAGAAAAGAATTGGACTTCTAATGACGTTGTTCAAAAAATAAAAGGAAAGTTTCATGAAAAAGTAGGACACACAGGAACACTTGACCCCTTGGCAACAGGGGTCATTCCTGTTCTTATTGGAAAAGGAACTTTGCTTTCTAAATATCTTGTTAATCATGATAAAGAATATATTGCAACAATAAAACTTGGAGAGAAAAGATCAACAGGTGATTTAGAAGGAGATGTTATTGAAAAGCATAATGTTGATGATTTTATTTTAGAGGAAAATTTTGTAAATAGTAAATTAAAAAATTTTGTAGGAATAATTACTCAAACTCCTCCAATTTATTCTGCAATAAAAGTTAATGGTAAAAAACTTTATGAGTATGCCAGAAAAGGACAAAATATTGAAATTCCTAAAAGAAATATAGAAATATATAATATAGAATTAATATCAATATCTAAAAAAGAATATGAAATTAGGTATAATGTTCATTGCTCAAAAGGTACATATATAAGAACTTTGTGTGAAGATATTGCAAAAGAACTTGGAACAATTGGCTTTATGAAAGAATTACAAAGAGTAAGGGTTGGAGATTTTTCAATAGATAATTCATTAAAAATTTCTGAAATAGATAGTAATGAAAAAATAGAAAAAAATTTTATTTCTATTGAAAAATTTTTTTGTAATAAAGAAAGTATTGAATTAGATGATATTGATTTAAAAAAATTTTTAAATGGAGTTAAAATACATCTTTCAAAACCAAATAATGTATATAGAATTTATTTTCAAGATAGATTTGTAGGAATTGGAGAAGTAGTAAATAATACCTTAAAAAGAGATATAGTTATATAATGCTATAATTCATATAAATTAGCCCTGCCTAAAGTTTATATATTTATTTTTATTCGTAAATCCCTTCTTTCTAACAAAAATGTAATCAAATATGGAATTTTTTTAACGGAAGTCAAGCTTCCTAAAAATTCTCATATTTGAAAACATTTTGTAAGAAAGTGGTCCCCGCACAAGTTTACTTTAAAAATAAATATATAAACTTGGCGCGGGCTTTTAGCAATTTGACCGTGAATTGTAACATATAGTAATAAAAAATAATTTATTTTGTAAAAAATACTTGCTATTTGTAAAATTTTGAAATATAATTAAAATGGAGTAAGAAACGTAGGAGGAAAAAAATGGAAGATTTTGCAACATATATATTAGAAGAAAAAGAACTTTCAGGAAAAATGGTAATAGCTAATAAACTATCTAAAAAAGTTGGAATATTTTTTGATAAATCTATTGTTTTAAAAGCAGAGATTGCTAAATTATTTATAGAATACATGGAACTAGATGTAGATGAAAATGAAGTTTTAACAGCAATGTTATTATGCAATTGTAAAAAGGTCGAAAATGCACAAAAAATGGGGAAATTAGAAACTTATGCTAAAGAAGGTGCAGAATATTTAAGTACCTTAGGATTTAGCAAACATTTTTGTAAAATATGTGAAGAAGTTAATAGATATAGTCAAAGTACACCTAGAGAAAAAGAAAGTGATATACTAGAAATAGTAGATCAATTTACAGGGCTAATATTAAACAGGGTAGAAAGAGATGCTTTTACAACAGATGAAGCCTTAGTAATGCTTAAAGAAAGAAATTTAAAATATACAGATAATAGATATTTAAAGTTATTTGAAGCTTTTATAAACGAGTTAGAAAATATTACAATAAAAGATGTTATAGAAGTTCCTGTAATACAAAAACTAGTACATCTACATAATAAAGAAGCAAATGTAATGGCATATATAAGTGTTTTATCAACAACATATGAGGATAAAATATCAAATGCTATTATGCAAAATATAAATAAAAGAACAAAGGAAATGCTTTCAACAAACATAGAAGAAAATAATCAAAGTGAAAAATCTAATGTAGAAAAGATGAAAGAACTTGTTGCAAGCGAATCTAAAAAATCTAACAGAGCCTTATTTAGCGGAGATACAGCTAAAAAAATTCTAAATCATCAGTTAAAGTTTAAATTGGAGGACGAGGAATAAAATGTACGAAATATTTGCTGATTTACATATTCATATTGGAAGATCAGAAAATGGTAAACCTGTAAAGATTACAGGTGCCAAAAGCTTAAATTTTGCAAATATTGCAAAAGAATGCTGTAATAGAAAAGGTATTCAAGTGGCACGGAATTATAGACTGTGCCTCTCCTTATGTTATAGAAGATATTGAAAAATTCCTAAAGTCTGGTGATGCATATGAACTTAAAGATGGTGGAATTATATATAAAGATAAAGTTTGCATTATTTTAGGAAGTGAAGTAGAAACAACAGAAGTAGGCAGAAATGGAAAACAAGGAGCAGCACATAATCTTTGCTATTTTCCATATTTAGAGAACATAAAGGCTTTTTCAAAAGAGCTTTCAAAACACTTAAAAAACATTACATTAAGTACACAACATTCAGATTTATCTGGATATGAACTTATAGATATGGTAGAAAAATACAATGGAATTTTAATTCCAGCACATGTATTTACACCCCATAAAAGTTATTATGGAAATTGCGTAGATAGATTAAAGGATGTATTTAAAGAGAAATTTGATAAAATTTTTGCAATAGAATTAGGCTTAAGCTCAGATACATATTTAGCAGATCAAATTTCTGAATTGGAAACACGAACTTTTTTAACTAATTCTGATGCACATTCTCTTCCTAGAATAGCTAGAGAATATAACAAAATGCTAGTAGAAGATATTTCTTTTAAGGAAATTGTACAAGCTATTAAAAATGAAAATGGAAGAAAAATAATAGCAAATTATGGACTAGATCCAAAACTTGGAAAATATCATAGAAGTTTTTGCGAAGATTGTAATGATTCAATAGAAATAAATGAAGCAGCTACGGTTTGCCCAAGATGTGGTGGAAGTAATATTACATTTGGAGTTTTTGATAGAATAGAATTAATAAAAGATAAAAAAACAACTAAAAGCCCTAAAAATAGACCACCTTATATTTACCAAGTACCATTAACTTTTATACCTGGAGTTGGTGGAAAAACAATAGACAAATTAATAGATAGTTTTGAAACAGAAATGAATATTTTACATAAGGTTTCTCAAGATGATATAGAGGCTATTGCTGGAGAAAAGGTTGCAAAAAATATAATTAATGCAATTAATGGAAATACAAAAGTTCACTCTGGTGGTGGTGGAGTATATGGGAAAATTAGCATATGAAAACTTGTGATTATACGAAGTATAGTATTTTTATATTATCTTTACAAGTTCTAAAAATAATATAATTGAATAGAATGAAGTAAAAAGTTATCATTTATTAGTGATAGCTTTTTTTGTATTCATTTATTATTTATAGAAAGGATATTAAATATGAAAAGATTAAACCAAACATCAAAAATTAAAGAAATAGCTATAAAATATATAAAAAGGAATTCAAAGGAATTTATTTTAACAAGCTTAATTTTTATTATTGGTTTATTTATTGGAGTAATGTTTATTAATAACTGTTCAGAGGACAAGTCAAATTTAATTTTAGAGTATATTAATAGATTTTCAGATGAGTTTAAACGAATTGAACAGATTGATAAAAGGACCTTATTTGTAAATTCTATAAAAAGTAATATTATTTTAACAATTGCCTTATGGTTTGCAGGAACGACAATTATAGGAATGCCTGTAGTTTTAGGAATTATTTTATATAGGGGATTTTGCTTAGGAACAACAATATCTGCAATAAGTATGGCTTGGGGAATAAAAAAAGGATTATTGTTCTGTTTTACTACTTTATTTTTAAAAAATATTTTTTTTATTCCTGCAATAGTTACAATGGGGGTAAGCAGTATAAAAATGTATAAATCTGTAATATCAGATAGAAGAAAAGAAAATATTAAAATACAAATTATTTCTCATACAATTATTTCATTAATAATGTTGATTATTTTGGTGTTTTCAAGTTTTTTAGAAAATACAATTTCAATTGATCTTTTAAATGTTTTTATTATAAATTAGCCCTGCCTTAAAGTTTATATATTTATTTTTAAAGTAAACTTGTGCGGGGACCACTTTCTTACAAAATGTTTTCAAATATGAGAATTTTTAGGAAGCTTGACTTCCGTTAAAAAAATTTCATATTTGATTACATTTTTGTTAGAAAGAAGGGATTTACGCATAAAAATAAATATATAAACTTTAGGCAGGGCTTTTAGCAATTTGACCGTGAATTGTAACAATATTTTGTGAAAAGTTAAAAAAATTCAAAAAAACTATTTACTTTTTTCAATTAGTTTGATATAACATATACATATCTTATGTAAATGATATTAATAAAGGGGAAATGGTGAGGATTATGGAAAAACAATTAAAACAGTTTTTAAAATTTCTTGAGGTAGATAAAAGAGCATCTAATAATACTCTTCAATCATATAAAAGAGATTTAGTTCAATTTGAGAGTTATTTAAATGAAAATAATATAAAATATAATAAAGTTAAAGAATCAGATGTAAAAGATTATATAAATTATCTAGAAGAAAACGGAAAAAAAGCATCAACAGTTTCAAGAACAATTGCTTCTATAAGAGCATTTTATCAATATGAAATGAAAAATAAAAAAATACTAGATCCAACAGCAAATATTCAATCACCTAAAATAGAAAAAAGAACACCTTGTATTTTAACTTCACAAGAAGTAGAATTATTATTAGAACAACCAACAGATGTAGATTTAAAAGGTATTAGAGATAAAGCAATGCTTGAATTTGCATATGCTTCTGGCATGAGAGTATCTGAAATAATTGGTTTAAATATCGAAGATGTAGTTTTCGAAGAGGGAATTGTTGTATGCAAAAATGGAAATAAGAAAAGAATGATTCCTCTTGGAAAAATGTGTTTAACAGCATTAAAAGAATATGTAGATAAAGCACGTGGTATTTTAATAAAAACAGATAAAGAACAAGCTTTATTTGTTAACTTAAACGGAAAAAGACTTACACGTCAAGGTTTTTGGAAAATTATAAAATACTATCAAGAACAAGCTAATATTACAAAAGACATTACACCACATACACTAAGACATTCATTTGCTACACATTTATTACAAAATGGAGCAGATTTGAAATCAATTCAAATGATGTTAGGTCATTCTGATATCTCATCAACACAAGTATATATGCAATTCCAAAATGGAGGACTTAATGATATATATAAGAAAGCACACCCACGCGCATAAATATTTAAAAATTTAATAAAATAAAAAAGCTTTAGAGATTAATAATTTCTAAAGCTTTTTAGTTTATATGAAAAAATTTTATTTTAGTAGCATTGGACCAATTTGGGTGACTGTTCCAGCACCTTGTGTTAAAACAATATCATTTTCTTTTACATTATCTTTTAAATACTTAACACACTCATTAAAATCTGGAATATATTTAGCTTGTTTTCCTAAAGAACATATTTTATCAACTAAGTCTTTAGAGGTAATTCCATAGGTGTTTTTTTCTCTTGCTGCATAAATATCTAAAATTATAATATTATCAAAATTTAATAAAGCTTTTGCAAAATCATCCATTAAATTTTTTGTTCTACTATATGTATGAGGTTGAAAAATTACCCAAGATTTGTTGTATTTTTTATTCATTAAAGCTTTTGCAGTTGCAATTATTTCTGTAGGATGGTGTCCATAATCATCATATATGCTTGCATTGTTTACTTTTCCTTTAAATTCAAATCGTCTTACAGCTCCTGTAAATTTAGATAAAGCCTTTTTTATTGTTTCATATTTTATTCCGTAGTAATCGCATAAAGCAATAGTTGCTAAACTATTTAATACATTATGAATTCCAGGAATAGAAAGTTTAATTCTTCCATAAAAATTAGATTTAGAATATACATCAAATTCTGGAAAACCATCATTGTCAAACACAATATTTACTGCATAAAAATCGGTATTTTTGTTATTAATACCATAAGTTTTACAAGTTGCCTGTGTGTATTTTGAAAGTTCAAGACAATTAGAGTCATCTCCATTTATAACAAGCAAGCCATCATCAGGTAGTAGTTTTACATATTTTATAAATGCATTTTTGATATTTTCAAAATTTTTAAAATAGTCTAGGTGATCATTGTCTATATTTAAAATGATTTCAGATTTAGGACTAAATTTTAGAAAACTTTCTACATATTCACAAGCTTCTATTATAAAATATTCACTATTTCCAACTTTATAATTTCCATTTATATTTTGAATATCTGCACCAACTTGTATACTAGGGTCTTTTAGGGCCTCTAAAAAGCACAAAGCAACCATAGAGGTGGTGGTACTTTTTCCATGAGTACCAGCTATAGTTATGGTATCTTTATAGCATCTTGTAAGCTCTCCTAAAAAGTCGGCTCTTTCAATTATTGGTATGTTTTTTTCCTTAGCTGTTACAATTTCTATATTATCTTGTTTTATGGCAGCAGAATATACAACTACATCAGGGTCAGTAATGTTTTGGGCATTATGACCTATGAAGACTTTTATACCAGATTTTTCTAGTTTCTTAGTGGCATCAGATTCAACATTGTTTGAGCCTGTAACTTGAAATCCGAAATTTATTAAAATTTCAGCAATTCCGCTCATGCTTACTCCACCAATACCTATCATATGTATTTTTTTATATTTTTTCAATTTTTCTATATTTGGCATTTTTATTTCCTTCCGTATAAGAATTTAAATCATATACTTTAATTTGATTCATTATATACCTATTCTATGGATTTTGCAATAAAAAAGTGAAAATAAATTATTGCAATTTTTATTTTCATATAGTAAAATATAAATCAGAAAAAAAAGAGGAGGTACAAAAGTGAAAAATAAGAGTTCTATACAAGTTGCAATTTTTTTAATATTTTTAATTTTTAGTGTTATTATTATTTTCGCATCAACAGATAATACAACGAACACGTCTAAAAAACAAAATGTTATAAACAATAGAAGCTCAAATAATACTTTCTATATTTTGGCAAGTCAAGAAAATGAACCACTAGAAGAAATTGTTCAAAAATATGCTAGAAGCAAAGGGTATAAAGTAGAATTTGAATATCAAGGTACACTTGAAATTATGAATACTCTTAATACAAGTAGCTCAAACTATGATGCAGTATGGCTTTCAAATTCAATTTGGGGATATATGCTTAATAGCTCTGTAAGTCTTTCTAACTCAAAATGTACAAGTATTAATCCAGTAATTTTTGGAATTAAAAAATCTAAAGCACAAGAACTAGGTTTTGTTGGAAAAGATGTTTACACGAAAGATTTGCTTAATGCAATATCAGATAAAAAATTAAAATTTAGTATGTCAAACCCTAGCACAACTAATAGTGGTGCATCTGCATATTTAGGCTTAGTTTCAACTCTTGCTGGAAATCCAGAAGTTTTAACATCTGAGATTTTAGATTCCGAAGCTTTAAGAGAAGAAATAAAAACCTTATTTACAGGATTAGAAAGGTCTTCGGGAAGTGAAGATTTTCTTGAGGAATTATTTTTAAATGGCGATTATGAAGCTGTTGTAGCATATGAATCTTCTATTATTAACATTAATAAACAATTAGAAGCTAAGGGAAAAGAAACATTATATGCAATTTACCCAATAGATGGAGTATCTATTTCAGATGCACCATTTGCATATATAAATAATAAAAATGAAAATAAAAAAGAAATTTTTGAAAGTATACAAAAGTATATTTTAAGTGATGAAGGTCAAAAATTACTACAAAATAAAGGAAAAAGAACTTGGTATGGAGGAATTAACTTAAATGCAGATAAAACTGTATTTAATCCTGAATGGGGAATAGATACAACTAAATACATATCACCTACAAAATATCCAAGTGCAGAAGTTATAAAACAAGCATTAAATCTATATCAAACAGAATTAAGAAAACCAGTACATGTTGTATTTTGTTTAGATTATTCAGGAAGTATGGCAGGAGAAGGTATACAAGAACTTAGAAGTGCAATGGAATATATTTTAACAGAAAAAGCAGCATCAGATTATATTCAATTTTCATATAAAGATAAAATAGATATTATACCATTTGCAAGTAATGTTAAAGCTGTTTGGAATACCACAAATGGAAGTGAAACAGATATTTTATTGGCCAAAATAAATAATGAAAGGGCTACAGGATCTACAGCTTTATATCCAGCAGCTATTAAAGCTTTAGAAATACTTAAAGATGAAGATAACAATACTTATAACACTTCTGTAATACTTATGACAGATGGTTTAGCAAATGTTGGAACTTTTGCAGATTTAAATAATTACTATAAATCAATTAATAAAAATATTCCAATATATTCTATAATGTTTGGAAGCGCAAATCAGAGACAATTGCAGGATATAGCAAACTTAAGTAATGCTAAAGTGTTTGATGGTAAAACAAATTTGGTTGAGGCTTTTAAAGAAGTTAGAGGTTATAACTAAAATAAAAAGAAGGATG
This sequence comes from uncultured Clostridia bacterium, assembly GCA_946401865.1. Classification (GTDB taxonomy): domain Bacteria; phylum Bacillota; class Clostridia; order TANB77; family CAG-508; genus CAG-269. The sequence continues at coordinate 11,006 of CAMIVO010000006.1, read as the reverse complement.
TGATAAGTCAAATGAAAAATTCGTCAATAATTTCTGCAATATTGCGGAGGAGCATTTTTTGCAATACCATACTTAGGATTATCAGTTGGTATTTTACCATCACTTGCAATAGGAGCTGCAGCATTTGGTGCAGGAGAACTTGTCTTATATAAAAAAGATAAACAAGAGGTAAAATCATTAAGTTTAGCAGAAACTTTAAAAGAAGCAAGAAACAAAAATAAACAAATTATTGGAATGGTAAACAAAATAGAGGATGCTGAATTAAGGCAAAATATTCGAGATGTAAGTGATACTATAACAAAAATAATTGATACAATAGAAAATAACCCTAAAAAACAGCAAAAAATGAATAACTTTTTTGAATATTATTTACCAGTTACTTTAAATATTTTGAAAAGATATGATGAAATAGAGAATCAAAGACTTGTTTCAGATGACAGCAAAAAATTTATGAATCAGACAAAAGATATGATGAAAAAAATCAATAATGCTTTTAAAAACCAATTGTCAAATTTGTATCAATCTGATATAGTAGATACGGATGCAGAGATGAAGGTATTTGAGGGAATGCTGAAAGTAGACGGGTATGATACATCAACAGATTTTAAAAACAAATGAAATATATTAAATTTTCTATAAATAAGGGAAAGGATGAAATTATGAAAAACAAGAAAATAATTGGAATTGTAATTTTTGTGGTGTTAATTTTAATTATTATAGGAATAGGTTTTTTCAATAAAAAAGGAGGAGGAAGCATTATTCCTAAAAATCTTACAACTGTATATATTGCAACAGGTGGAGGAAAAGAAGATTTTATAGCAGATGAAGATGTAGTTAAAATTATGGAAAATAAATATGGACTTAATGTTGTTTATGACAGTTGGAGTAATGGAAAGCTAATAAAAAATCCTTTAGTTAGAGAAGATGGAACAAAATATGATGCAATGTTTTGCTCTGACCAAAGATTTTACGATTATTATAAATTAGCTCCAAATACTGCAAATGGAGAAGCAGCACGTTATTCTGTTTTAAATGGTGGTCTTACACTTAACACTCCAATTGTAATTTACAGTTGGAAAGATGTTGTAGATAGTTTAATTAAAGAACAAATAGTTACAGAAAAAGATGGAGTATATTACATTACTGATATGACAAAATTATTAACATATATATTACAAGGTAAAAAATGGGCCGATATTGGATTAACAAGTCTTTATGGAAATATAAATATTGCTTCAACTGATCCTGTAACATCATCACCTGGTGCAACATACTATGGACTTTTACTTTCAATTATGTGTGGAGGACAAGTTACAAACGAAAACATAGAAACATATCTTCCTAAATTAAAAGAATTCTATATAAAATCTGGTTATATGAACAATACTCCAGCAGACTTATTTGAAAGATATTTAAAAACTGGTATGGGTGGAGAACCAATGATAGTTGATTATGAAAAATCTATAATTGATTTCGCAAATTCTAATCCAGATGGATTTAATCAAGTTAAAGACCAAATTAGAGTACTTTATCCCACTCCAACAATTTGGAATTCACATTGTATAGCATCATTTACAGAAAATGGAAACAAATTCTACCAAGCATTTGAAGATCCAGATATTCAAAAAATTGCATGGGAAAGATATGGATTTAGAACTGGTATAACTGGTGGAAGTTATGATGTATCTAAATTTGGAATAGGAGTACCACAGGCAATTACAAGTACTGTTTCAAGCTTAAAGATGGATATTTATAATAGGTTAATTGAATTTTTAAAATAGAATAAAAGAGGATAATTATGAAACAAACGAATAAATTATTAAATATTTCAAATATCTTAAATTGTATATTTTGTCTTATGATAGGTTTTTTTGTCATTAATCCTTTTGAACAATATGGATTAATGTTTGTAACTATTGTTACTTCTATTACAGGAATTGCAAATTTTATTGTTGGAATTATAAATATTGTAAATAAAAATAAAAAAATAGGTATTTGTAATATTATAATTGCAATAATGGTTATATTTGATGCCATTTCATTTAATAAAATAGATGATTTTGAAGAATGGATTTATATTCTTGTTGTTGCATGCGTAGTTATACCTATAATTCTAACTATATTAAATTTAGTATTTAATAGGAAAACACAAGATTTAAAAAAATCAAAATTAAAAAGTGTAATATTTCTATTAGGTGTAATCATTGAAGTTGTTGTAATTGTAATACCAGTTATTGTTAATAGAATTAATATAAATAATATAGAAAAATTAATAGAAGAATTGAGAAAAGAACCAAACAAAAAATGTATTGTACTTAGTTATAATTATTATGAAACCGAATTTTATAATGAATATGGAAATCTGATATCGAATAACTCATATGAGTTGCTAATTGATGAAGAGCTTACAGCAACCAATGTTGAAACTGATAAGAGCTATTTTGAAACGATAACTTTATTAATGGTTATGGAAAATGACGAAATATGGTTAGTGGATTACAATGGAAAAAAAGTATCAAAAATATATAGACTGTTTGAATCGAATGAAGATTCTTTTGCAAAAAATTATATAAACATATTAAATAAAAAAGGGTATGAAAAAATACCATATTCCTATTTAGATAGTGAAAAATCCATACCATTAACGTATCAAAATGGTAATATATATAGATTTGGAAGTGTTGAAAATAACGGATATCAAATACTTGTTGAATTAAATGAAAATGAGATAGAAAATGACTTAGATTTGTATAAAAAAATGATATCATTTAACACTGACCTAAATTCCGCAGATACAGAGAACTCAAAAAAATTAGAGAATATTTATAAACATAAAAAGAATTATTACATTATAGATAAAGAGGGAAAACAACGAAAATTAGAATGTAATAATTTGATTTTCGATTTAAATAATTTTAGGGATAATATAATAATCAGACAGTATTACAATGGTTATATACCATATTATGATAATGGCTCATCAGGTTTTTTTAATACTGAAGGAGAAAAAAGGCAGTTAAATAAAAATTATATAGTAAAAGATACAGCTGATAAATATGCAATAATTTATAATATTCAGAATGACGAAGACTATATATATTTATTTGAAAATAATAAAATTATACAGATAAATGATAGTGAATATAATGAATTATATTGGGGTAAAAACGAAATACTTTTTTATGATAATAATTATATTGTAACTTATAATAAAACATATATTTTAAAAGATACTATGATAAAAGAAATTTCAAAAGATAATTCTAGAATAACAAACTATAAGTTTATTAATTTAGATATTAATCCATACCAAAAGCAAATTTCACCGTATAATTATATTGATATAACAGGGAATTTATTACAATAGGATATAGAAAAAACTGGTCAAATGAAAGTTAAAAGAGGTTATATAAAAAATATAAATAAAGAAATTTGAAATAAAAAATTATAAAAAAGGAGAGAAAAATTTTATGGAAGAATTAGAATTAAAACCACAAAAAAAAGAAGAGGTTGAAAACTTAGTTAATGGAGCAGTTGCAAACATTACAGAGGAGAAAATTGAAGAATCATTAAATTATGATTCATTAACAGAAGCAGAAAAAAAGGCAGTTGATGAATTTAATAGTAAAATAGATATAAATGATTCAACACAAGTTTTACAATATGGAGCTAAAGCACAAAGCAAAATATCTCAATTTTCAGATAGTGTTTTAGATGATGTTAAAACAAAGAGTGTTGGAGAAGTTGGAGATTTACTAGCTGAATTAGTTGGACAAATAAAGTCTTTTGATGCAGATATTTCAGGAGAGAAAAAAGTAGGACTAGCTAAATTATTTTATAATGCAAAAAAACAATTAAATACAATAGTTGCAAAATATAGTAAAATAGAAACAAATGTAAATACAATTGAAAAACAATTAGAAGGACATAAACTTCAAATGCTTAAAGACATAACAATTTTTGATACTATGTATGAAAAAAATCTAGATTATTTTAAAGAATTATCATTATATATAATAGCAGGAGAAAAGAAACTTGAGGAATTAAGAAATGTTACTTTACCAGCATTAGTAGAAAAAGCAAAACAATCAGGAGAGCAAATGGATGCTCAAAAAGTTCAAGACTTAGAAAATACAATAAATAGATTCGAAAAGAAAATTTATGATTTAAAAACAACTAGAGTAATTGCTATTCAAATGGCTCCACAAATAAGATTATTACAAAATAATGAATCTGAATTAGTAGAAAAAATTCAAGCATCAATTACAAATACTATTCCATTATGGAAAAACCAAATGGTAATTGCTCTTGGAATTAATAATGCAAAACAAGCATTAGGTGCACAAAAAGCTGTTACAGATTTAACAAATGATATGTTAAAGAAAAATAGTGAAATTCTAAAACAAGGTTCTATTGAAATTGCTCAAGAATCTGAAAGAGCTATTGTTGATATAGAAACATTACAAAAAACTAATAGAGATATAATAGAAACTCTAGACAAAGTTATAGAAATCCATGAAAATGGTAGAACTAAACGTATGGAAGCAGAAAAAGAATTAGAAAATATTGAAAAAGAATTAAAAGATAAAATGTTAGAAATTAAAGTTGAAAATAATTAATAAATTATTTTCAAAAAATGCTAATAATATAAAAGCTTTATTATAATATATTGAATAATTCGAGAGGAAAATAAAATGATAGATTTAATCATCATAGGAGCAGGGCCTGCTGGTATTTCTGCAAGTTTGTATGTTAAAAGATCAAATTATAATGTACTTGTTTTGTATAATGGAGAATCTAGTTTAGAAAAAGCTGAAAAAATAGACAATTATTATGGGTTTGAAAACGGTATTTCTGGAAGCGATTTATATAACACAGGAATTAAACAAGCTGAAAACATAGGTGTAAAAGTAAAAAAAGAGGAAGTTCTTCATATTGAACAATCTTCAAATGGATTTGAAGTTACTACTACAGAAAATAAATATGAGTCAAAAGCATTAATAATTGCAACAGGTAATAAAAAAATTAGACCAAATATAAAAGGAATTCAAGAATTTGAAGGAAAAGGTGTAAGCTATTGTGCTATATGTGATGGATTTTTTTATAGAAATAAAAATGTTGTAGTAATTGGAAATGGAAAATTTGCTATTAATGAAGCAAACATATTAAAAAAAATAGCACAAAATGTCACAATACTTACTAATGGACTTCAAGTAACAGAAAACAATAATTTTAATACAAATACAAACAAAATAAAAGAAATAAAAGGTGGTCTAAGAGTTCAAGAGATTGTTTTTGAAGATAATTCTACATTAGAAGTTGATGGAGTATTTGTTGCACTTGGCGAAGCTGGTGGAGCAGATTTTGCAAAAAAAATAGGTGTACTTACAAATAATGACAGTATAGTTGTAGATGATAAAATGAAAACAAATGTAAAAGGATTATTTGCGTGTGGAAACGCAAATGGTGGGCTTTTACAAGTTTCGAAAGCAGTTTATGAAGGAGCAGTTGCTGCTCTTTCTGCAATAAATTATTTAAAAGGAGAAATAAAATGAGTGTCTTAAAATTAACAGACGAAAATTTCGAAAATGAAGTTTTAAATTCAGATAAAGTATGTTTAGTAGATTTCTATGCAGATTGGTGTGGTCCATGTAAAATGATGTCTCCAATTATAGAAGAAATTGCAGATGAGTTAGGAGATAAAGTTAAAGTTGGAAAGGTAAATTCTGATGAAAACATGGAGTTAGCAGAAAAATACCAAATAATGAGTATTCCAACAATAATGATAATAAAAAATGGTCAAGTTGTTAAAACTTTTGTAGGAGTAACAAGTAAAGAAGAGATTATAAATAATTTGACATAATATGAAAAATATGCTATAATGTTTGAAGTAATAAAAACAGGAGGAAAAAATGAAAGATTTAATTAAAGGATGTAAAAAACATAGAGAATATTGTGAAGAAATAGGAATAAAAGCTAGAGCAATAGGAATTTTTACAGAACAATTTCCAGATTTAAGAGACAAATTTATGCAAAGGTATATTGGATCAGATAGAAAAGCAATACTAAAAGGAATAAAAGATGATTTAAAAAGATTTAGAATAAATAAACAATTAAAAAATAGTTTGATTGAGTATTACAGTAGTATAGTTATAGAAGCTCAGAATCAGCAAGCAAAAAAAGACGGGATTTCTGGAAGAGGAACTTCAAGATAAAACAAAATTAAGAATATCACATGATATTCTTTTCTTTTTATGTTTTTTATGATATAAATATATATAAAAAAAATTTAAACAGAATAGGAATAAAAAATAATGAATGAAATAGAACAACAAAAACAGTTTATAAAAAAAGTAAAAGAGCTAAACAATGGAAAAATGCTTAAATACACAATTCTTACAATGGGATGCCAGTTAAATGAAAACGATTCAGAAAAAATATGTGGTATGCTTGAAGAAATGGGATATACTTTAACTCAAAATATAGAAGAAGCAAATCTTGCTGTATTTAATACATGTTGTGTTAGAGAAAACGCAGAAGAAAGACTATTTGGAAAAATAGGAGAGTTAAAAAATTTAAAAGAAAAAAATAATCTAATTATTGCAATTGGTGGATGTATGATGCAAGAAGAGCATATTCTAGAAAAAATAAAAAAATCATTTCGCTATATTGACATTGTTTTCGGAACACATACTTTGCATAAATTACCGGAAGATATATATACTGTTTTAGAAGAACAAAGAAGAGTAAAAGATATTTTAAATATAGATGGAAAAGTATATGAAAATATACCAATAAAGAGAAATAGTAAAACAACTGGGTCTGTTACAATTATGTATGGTTGTAATAATTTCTGTACATTTTGTATAGTTCCATATGTAAGAGGAAGAGAAAGAAGTAGAAAGCCTAAAGATATTATAAATGAAGTAAAAGATTTAGCAAAACATGGGTATAAAGAAATAATGCTTTTAGGACAAAATGTTAATTCATATTTACGTTCAGAGATGGAAGCAATTAAACAAGGAAAATATGTGGATGAGAATGATGATTATAAAGAAATAAACTCATTTGCTAAACTTTTAAGAGCAATAAATGAAATTGAAGGTATAGAAAGAATTCGATTCCAATCACCACATCCTAAAGACTTCACAATTGATGTTATTGAGGCAATAAGAGATTGCAAAAAAGTTTGTAAATTAATACATTTACCACTTCAATCTGGCAGTACAGAAATGCTAAAAAAAATGAATAGAAGATATTCAAAAGAACAGTATTTAGAACTAGTAAATACAATGAAAAAAATGATTCCAGGTATTAAATTTTCAACAGATATAATAGTCGGGTTTGCAGGTGAAAGTGAAGAAGACTTCGAAGATACACTAGATGTTGTTAGAAAGGTTAATTTTGAGCAAGTATTTATGTTTATATATTCGAGAAGAGTAGGAACTCCAGGAGATAAAATGCCAAATCAAATTCCAGAAGAAATAAAACATAAAAGGTTTGAAAGGTTAAAAGAACTAGTTGAAAATCAAATAGCATTAAATAATAAAGAATATTTAGGAACAATACAAAAAATACTTGTAGAAGGGCCAAGTAAAAACAATGAAAAAATGCTAACAGGCAGAACTGAAACAAATAAAGTTGTTGTATTTGAAGGAGATACCAATCTTATAAATAAAATTATTAATGTAAAAATAATTGAAGATCATATGTGGTACTTCAAAGGAGAAAAAGTTTAAAAATCAACATTATTAAGATACAAGAATATAAAAAATATTAAGAAAGGAAGTGAAAAAATGAAATTATTGCTTTTTCATTTTCGGCTTTGAAATTAATGAGGCAATGTATCCAAAAAATACTGCAGCTGCAATTCCACCAGCACTTGCTTTTAATCCACCTGTAAAAGCACCAAGTATCCCATCTTGTTTAACAGCTTCAATAGTACCCTTAGCAAGATTATTTCCAAAACCTAAAAGTGGAACGGTAGCTCCACATCCAGCAAAATCAACTAAATATTTATATATTCCAAGCCCCCCTAAGATTGTTCCAAGTGTTACAAAAGTCACTAGAATTCTTGCGGGGGTTAGTTTTGTTTTATCAATTAAAATTTGTCCTACAACACAAATAAGACCACCAACAATAAAACATCTAATTAAAAGCATCCAATCAAAACTTTGTAAAAAATTCATTTTAACTCCTTTTCTATTTAAAATGGTAATATAGAGAAATTTAATCAATTTCAATAGAAATTGATTGTGCGATTCCAGGTATAGACTCACCCTGTTGTGCACTCATGGAGTTCATTAAAGCTCCAGTTGCAATTAGCAAAACCTTTTTTAATTTTCTATTTTTTAATTCATTATAAAGATATCCTGAAAAAACACTTGCTATACATCCACAGCCACTTCCACCTGAATGTGTATCTTGTTTTTCTTTATTAAATATTAAAGCTCCACAGTCATCATAAACTGATTTTATATTAAAACCAGATTTTCCTGCTAAATCTATAAGAATTTCTTTACCAATTAAACCTAAGTCTCCTGTAATTATAGCATCATAATATGATGGAGTTCTTCCTGTATCAGAAAAATGTGTAAGTAGAGTATCAAGAGCAGCAGGTGCCATAGCAGCTCCCATATTATTAGCATCTTTAATTCCCATATCCACAATTTTTCCGAGATGTAATATGTGTTATAAAAGGACCATCTCCTTTTTTTGCCAATATAAGAGCTCCACAACCTGTAACAGTCCATTGCGCAGTTGGGGGCCTTTGATTTCCAAGTTCTAGGGGAAATCTAAATTGCCTTTCAGCACTACAAAAATGACTGGAAGCACAACATATTGTATAATTTATGCCATTTTCAATAAAGACAGAGGCAAGTTGCATTGCTTCTACAAAAGTTGAACATGCACCAAAAATCCCATAAAAAGGCACATTTAACTCTCTTAATCCAAAAGTAGATGAAATACATTGATTTATTAAATCACCCGCAAAACAATATTCAATTTCTTTAGTTGGGATACCAGATTTTGCAATTAAGGTATTTACTGTTTCTTTTACTATTTTACTTTCGGCTTTTTCCCAACTTTTTTCTCCCCACATTTCATCTTCTAAGCATTTATCAAAATACTTGGCAAGTGGACCATTACTTTCTTTTGGACCAACTATAGAAGCTGTACTTAGAATACTTGGTGGGTTATCAAATTTAATTGTTTGTTTACCTAGTTTTTGCATTAATTTAACTCCTTTAAAGTTATATAAATTTATATTTATATAAAAATTGAAATATTTAAACTAATATTGCATTAGTATTAAATATAAAATATATAAGTCCAACAATTATAGATGTAGAAATTCCATAAACAAGTACAGGACCTGCAACTGTAAACATTTTAGCACCAACACCCATTATATATCCTTCTGATTTGTATTCCATAGCTGGTGCTACAATTGAATTGGCAAATCCAGTAATTGGAACTAAAGAACCTGCTCCTGCAATTTTTCCTATTTTGTTAAAAATATTCAGTCCTGTTAAGAAAGCACTTAGACCTATAAGAAGTATAGATACAACTGTACCTGAAGAAGTTTCATCTAAACCTTTAAAAGTACAATATGAAAAAATAATTTGTCCAATTGAACATATTAAACCACCAATCCAAAATGCATTAAAGCAGTTTTTTATTAATGGGGAATTAGGTGATTTTTTATCAACATAATTTTGATAATCTTTATTTGTATCTAATGGGTTATTCATATAATATCTTCCTTTCTTTAGACGACTTTTTATTACATAAATAAGATTAATATTAACTTGTAACTTAAATGCAATATTTAGAAATTTCAATAATTATGATTTCCGGAAAATAAAAAAATATACATAAAATTTCTATTTTTTGGTGTTGACAAAAAATAGATGGAAGTTTAAAATTAAAGTAGATTAAGTCTAAAAAAGAGGAAATATATAATGAGAAAATCAAAAGAGAATTTAAAAATTGTCATTATAATAGCTTTTTTCAGTATTTTTTTATTAGTTTTATTGATTGTTTATACAAAACATATTTCAAGCCAACCAGCATATGCCACAAACCTTACCAATAATAGTAAAAAACCAATAATAAAAATTAGTAATGCTAAAATCATTAACATAGAAAATATTATAGAAAATAATAATAAAAACAATACGGTAAAAGAAGAAATATATGAAAAACAGGAAGAATTAGAATATATAACAAAATACAAAAATAGTAATGAAATATATATTGGAACAACGAGGGTTTCACAAGAAGGAAGAAACGGTATACAAACAATTACTATGAAAAAAATATATGATAATGAAGGAAATCTAATTAAAGAAGAACAAATTGGTGCGAGAGTAACAAAGTCATCTTTAGATAAAATTATAGAAATAGGTACAAAAGAACAAGAAAAAATAAAGAAAACAGAAAATAACAATTCTAAAAATATATCATTCAATATGGCTCTAAATAAGCCATCTGGTTTATCTTTAGAACAATTTAAAAAAGTTTTAACAGATGATAAAGATAAAAATAAAATTTTTGAAAATAATGCAGAATACTTTTTTTACATAGAAGAACAATATAATATTAATGGAATTTTTGTTGCTTCAATAGGAATACACGAAAGTGCATGGGGAACATCAAGAATTGCAAAAAATAAATATAATTTATTTGGTTATGGTGCATATGATTCAAATCCGTATAATGGTGCATATACTTTTTCAAATTACTCAGAATCAATTGATTTATTAGCAAGAGTATTAGTTAAATATTATTTAAATCCAAAAGGAACTACAATTTATGACGGACAAGTTGCATCTGGAAAATATTATAATGGAAATACTGTTTCTGCAGTTAATGTAAAATATGCTACAGATAAAAATTGGGCTAATTGTGTATATAAATATATGGAATATTTGTATGGGAAAATATAAAATGTTACAATTCACGGTTTATTATAAATTAGCCCTGCCTAAAGTTTATATATT
>CAMIVO010000005.1 GCA_946401865.1 uncultured Clostridia bacterium | reverse complement strand
AATAATATAATAAAAAATATTAAATGAGAAAAAAGGGGACGGAGAAAATTTTTCACAATTGTGAAAAATTTTCTCCGTCCCCTTTTTTTTTTCTTAAATTCTCATTCTACAACTGTATTTTTAATAGTAGTATTATTAGCATCTGTTATCGTATTTTCTGTTTCATTTTTGTCATCTTTTTTATCATCTTTTATTTGTTTTTCTAAAGTTGTTATTAATTCTTGTAACTTCTGTATATCAGATCCCATAAGTTCCCAATTATTGGTTTTTAAAGATTCTGAAAGGTTATTATTAGCCTTAATAATTGAGTCTAATATTCCATCTAAATCCTCTGTTGTTTCCAAATCTATACTTACAGCATACTGTGAAATTAATTTTTCTACTGCCTCTTTTAAATTATTTCCAATTGTAAGTTTATTTCCTGAAGCTACTATAACCTTTTTTAAAACAGGTAAATTACTTTCATTTATTAATGTTTGATAAATTGGCTCTATATAAAGAATAGTATTTCCTACAGGAATTACTATCATTTCTTTTGTAACTTTTGCTCCTGTAACATTTAAACTATTTATTTGGTTTTGTATATTTTCATCTAAAGCTATTTGAGCATCTAATTGTGTTGGTCCTAATATACTTGTATCTGCTTTAAGAGTTCTTAATGCTAATTTATTTTTTCCTTGCTCTGTTGTTCCAACCAAGTATGAAATTAAGCTTTGTTTATTTTTTTGCGAATAAAACTGGATAAGCCCTATTTTTTCTTCTTCCTCAATATTTACAGATGTATAATATGGCTCCATTGTGTTTTTTGCTTTATTGTTGGATTGATTGTTTTTATAAGTAGCTTTTTCCCAAGTATCATCACTTCTATATAAAACATCTGCTTTAGTATTATGGTATTCTTCTAAAAGCTCACTTTGTACCTTATATAAAAACTCTGGATAAATAAACTGTTCCTGTATTTCTTCTGGAATTTTTTCATCTAAATTTTGAAATAATTCAGGATATACTTTTCTATAAGCCATAGCTATTGCATCTGTTCTATCTGTTATATAGAATTTCATCTCCCCTGTGTATGCATTTATTATTACTTTTATAGAATTTCTAATATAGTTAATTCCCTTTTTTTGATTATCGTATAGTATCTCTGTATATGTAGAATATGGATAGCTACTTGAAATTGTATATGCATCTATAACCCAATATATACTTCCTTCTTTATCTACTACTGTATATGGATCATTGTCATATACCACTCCAGGAAGTGCAAGTTTAGCTCTTTTTAATATATTTCTATTTATTAAAACCTTATTATTTTTTGAATTAGAAAATGGTAAATTTATATTTTTTTGTTTAATTCCTAAAATAAGTCTGTCTATAAAATTTAAAGAAAGTCCAGAATTTCCTTCATAAGAATACTCATATTCTTGACCATTATCTGAATAATCAAATTCTTTTCTATTTGGTATATTTGTAATAACCATACTGTTTGTTTCAAGTCCATAATAAATTTGTGGTTTGGTTATAGAAATTTTTGAATCTTTTCCAGATATATCATTTTGAACATATTCTACTTTTCCATCTTCGTTATATTTTGTTGCTTCAGTAAAAATTAAACCATATCCGTGTGTATATTCATAAGTTTTACTATTATATGTTCTTCTGTTGTTTATAATTTCTCTAGGAGAAACATATACTAGCTTTTTTTCTCCATCTATTGTATAACTTGAAAGTTTGGCAGTGTTATATTTATAATATCCTGTTTCTGTTTGATTTTCTTTTAAATAATCTAAAACTATTTTCTTATCAACAATAACTGCATTGTTTATTATATTTTCATTTTCCTGAACTTCTTCTACTGAAATTGTTCCAGAATAATCTAGATTTTCTATATCACAGTCAATAGCATATGCTTTTTTTGTAGATTTTATATTTGATTCTATATATTTTTTTTCTTTATCAAATTCATTTGGACGTATAAATATAAAATCAAATGTAACCATTACAAAAAATAGTGCTATAAGATATATTGGAACAATTGCCAAATCTTTTAAGACTTTTGTTTGCTTTTCCTTTTTTAAACTATGTAATGCTTTAAAAACTGCAATTAACAATATTATTGCTAGAATATTATATCCCCAATATTTTATTGTTCTGTCTACAATTCCAGCACCAGCAAGTTTTATATTATTATCTGTTGTTAAAAAATTGTCAAATACTATGTCTAATGAACATACTGCAATAAAAGTAGAAATGCATATTGTTATTAATTTTAAATTTCTATATATTGTTTTCATCATTGGACTATTTTTTAATGTTTCTTTGTCTATTCCATCAAAATACTTATTAAATACTACTACATAGTATCCAAATGAATATATAATTATTGCAACTAATAAACAAATTAGATAAATTATACTCATTTTTATTAATGGTTCTATAAACATAAAAAATGAAATATCAAGTCCAAAAATAGGATCTGTCTCTCCCACTGCTGTATTACTCATTAGAAGTATAATATTAGGTGTAAATATTTTTGTAACAATTAAACTTTCTATACTTGCAACTACTAATGCTATTGATTTATTTGGAAGTTTTGGCATTTGCTTTTTTTCTTGTTCAAAAAAAACTTTTAATCCTTTTTTTATTCTTCTACCTGAAAAATACATAATTAAAAATACAAATATAAAATTAAATATCATTACATTATATTGATATTTTTCTTTGGTTAAAAATGTTTTTAAATAATTTTCTCCCAGTTCTTTAAATTCTAGATAACTTGCTCTAAAGTTTATGTATGCAATTATTGCAAATACAATCAAAAATATTGAAACAAGCAATCTTCTAACTGTAAATATTTTCTTTTTTTCCAACTTTTTAAATCCTTTCTTAAATTATTGCTTTTGCAAAATCTTCGCTATTGAAAATTTCCATATCATCAATTTGTTCCCCTACTCCAATAAATTTTACTGGAATTTTATTTTCTTCTACAATTCCTACAACAACTCCACCTTTACTTGTTCCATCAAGCTTTGTTAAAACTAAACCTGTTACATCTGTTTCTTGTTTAAATGCCTTTACTTGGTTTATTGCATTTTGACCAGTAGTGCTGTCAATTACTAAAAGTACTTCTTGAGATAAATCCCCCATTTCTTTTGTTATTACTTTTTTAATTTTATGGAGTTCGTCCATTAAATATTTCTTATTGTGTAATCTTCCTGCTGTATCTACTATTAAAACATCACTTTCAGTTTCTTTTGTAATTCTAATTGCATCATATACAACAGATGCAGGATCTGCTCCTTCTGCTCTTTTTACAATTTCGGAACCACTTCTATTAGCCCAAATTTCAAGCTGTTCAACTGCTGCTGCTCTAAATGTATCTGCTGCAGCGATTACAACTTTTTTTCCCTCTTTGGTTAATCTGTTTGCTATTTTTCCAATTGATGTTGTTTTTCCAACACCATTAACACCAACAACTAAAATTATTGAAGGCTTTGTTTCCAATTTTAAAGAATTGTCTACATTATCAAAAATTGCTTGTATTTCTTCTCTTAGAGCTTGTTTTACCTCTTCCTCATCTTTTATATTTTCTCTTTTTATTCTTTTTCTTAAACTGTCTACTATTTTTACAGATGTATCCATTCCCATATCTGACATTATTAAAACTTCTTCAAGTTCTTCTAGAAAGTCTTCATCTACTTTTCTAAAGTTACTAAATACATTATTTATTTTTGAATCAAATGATTCTTTTGTTTTACTTAATCCTGATTTTAATTTATCAAAAAATCCCATGTTTATTGACTTTCCTTTCTAATTCGGTTTGGAAAAGAATTAAATTTTGGCAAGGCAGAATTTTGTGTAAAAAGCGGAGTGTACATGAGGTACATGAGCATTTTTAAACAAAATTCTAACACAACCAAAATTGTAATTATTTTTCAAACTTGGCCTCTTTTCTTTAATTTGTTTATGTGTATATTATATCATATACTGTAGCTAAAAAGCAAGGAAAATAAGCAAAAATAGAGTTTATGTTTTCTTTCTTTTCACACAATTTAATTAACTTATCTTTTTCTCCAAAACTTTATCAATTTTTCACAAAATTTTCACAAACTTATTGTATTATTAAAAATAATTATTATAATATATATATGTATAGATAAAGAAAGAAGGATAATATTTATGGAAGAAAATGAATTTAGAAGTGTAATTAATAAAAAACAAAACGGTTCTTTTGGAAGAAGCGTTATAGTTCCATTTATAAGTGGAGTTTTAGGATGTTCACTAGTACTTGGAACATGTTTTGGAGTACCAAATATTAGAGAAAAAATTATTGGAGAAAATAATTCTCAAAATACAACCTCTTATGAAAATGCTGGAATTGTTAATCCAAATTTAGTATCACTTTCAAATTATTCTGATACTGCAGTTTTTGCAGCAAGTAAAATTTTACCATCAATTGTAGGTATTTCTATTACTTATGATGTTACAACTTCAAACTATTTTAGTATGTTTGGTTTTGGTGGAGGAAATACTACCTCTCAAGCTACTGCTTCAGGTTCAGGAATTATTATTAGTGAAGATGGAT
This sequence comes from uncultured Clostridia bacterium, assembly GCA_946401865.1. Classification (GTDB taxonomy): domain Bacteria; phylum Bacillota; class Clostridia; order TANB77; family CAG-508; genus CAG-269. The sequence continues at coordinate 52,772 of CAMIVO010000005.1, read as the reverse complement.
ACATAGTTACAAATAACCATGTAGTAAGTTCAGAATCTCAATCTACTTATTATGAGATATCAGAAGCAAAATCAATTAAAATAAAACTATTTAATGACGAAACACAATATGATGCTACAATTATTGGAAAAGATTCTCAAACAGATTTAGCAGTTTTAAAAATAGAAAAAACAGGTCTTACAGCTGCAGAATTTGCTGATTCAGATACTGTTAAAGTTGGTGAATTTGCAATGGCAGTTGGAAATCCATTAGATTTAGGAACAACAATTACATGTGGAGTTGTAAGTGCAGTAAATAGAAAAGTACAAGATAGTGAAAATTCAACAACTTATACTTGTATACAAACAGATGCCGCAATAAATTCTGGAAATAGTGGTGGTGCATTAGTTAATTCACAAGGTCAAGTAATTGGAATAAATACCTTAAAAGTATCAAGCACAGGTGTTGAAGGAATCGGATTTGCAATCCCTGTTAATTCAACAACAGATGTCATTGATCAATTAAAAACTTATAAAAAGGTAAAAAGACCATATATTGGAATTTCTGGAAGAGATTTAAATGAAGCTACTGCTAAAAGATATAATATGGTAGAAGGCATTTACATTGTAACAGTAGACGAATTCTCAGCAGCTGAAAAAGCTGGTTTAAAAGTTGGTGATGTTATTATAGAAGCAGATGGCAAAAAAATAAAAACTATGAATGAATTAAACGAAATTAAAAATACACATTCTATTGGTGACACTATGAAATTAAAAATAAACCGTAATGGAGCTGAAAAAGAAATCACATTGACTTTAGGTGAACAAAGTTAACATGCACTATTATAACTGTAGAGTAGCCCACGAGAAAGATGTGCAGATGGGTTTAAAAAATATAAGATTTCACACCGTATTCACACAAAGGACAAAATAATATAGTATATTATACTTAGTTAGTTAAAAAAACTAACTTAAAAAGAAAACATCCCCTTTTATTTTTCTTAAATAAGCGAGAAGCTTAAACTGCTTCTCGCCTATTTTATTGATTTTCTTTTTATCTAATTATTACTATATCCATTTCACTTGTAAATTCTTTATTTCCATATGGATATAATACATATAAATATCCGTTTTGACCCATGAAAAATTTTTTTGCATTTTCAATTTTATATTCTTCACTATTTGTATCTCTTACATCAATTGGATAGCCTAATTCTCTTAATTTTAAGTTTTCTTCTTGAGAATTGTCAATAACCATTTTAATATATTCATTTGCTTGTTTTGTGTCAATATTTTTATTTAAAATTAAATCATTTATTGTGACTTCACAATTAGTTTCTATGTTATAATTATATGTCATAACTATAATTCTTTGATTATTTTCTCCCTCTTTCAATTCTGAAAGAATTACTAATGACAATATATTGTTGTTTAAATATGCCTTATATTTAACATTATATATTGTATTTATATTAGAAGTTGACATGGCAACATTTTCTGACTTGTCTTTGAATACATCTTTAATTTTTTGATTTAATTTTAGTGCATTTTCTGCCTTTATATTAAAATATGGTATTTTTACATCCATAGTATAATTTTCTTTTTGCTCTTGTGAATCATAAGCAAGAATTATTATGTCTCCATCTTCCTTTATTTTTTGAATGTTTCCTGAATATTCATTTATAATTTCTAAATCGTTAGTAAAAATACTAAAAAATTTTTCTTGTAATTCTTTTAATTCTTGGTCTTCTTTTTCTTTAGTAATTCCAAATATAACTCCCAATTTTTCATCTTTGAAAAATTGCATGTATACACCTATTCCTATTGCTACAACACATATTAAAATCATTATAATATATACAATATGTCTTAATCCAAATCGATTTTTTTCTATAACTGGTCTCATTAAATAATTCCTTCCTGTTTATCTTCTGATTTATTTCTTCTAAAAATTTTACTAAATAATTCTATAATTCTAATTTTGATTTTTTCATACCATTTTAAGTTATCTATTAATGCTGGTAGTTTATTTGTAGTTTCTTTTGAGTCGTCTATAATCTCTTTTGTTTTTTCAGTGCTTTTTTCAACCTCTTTACTCTCAACCTCAATATTGGCTAATGTATTTTTATCTATTTTTTCTATAGAAATTTCCCTGTCTATTTGTTCTTCTTGCTCTTCATCCTGTTCATCATTCCAATATTTTTGCGTAATCCAGTTTAAAATTGCAAATGTTTCTGGTTGTAAATTTTGTTCATCTAATGGTATGTCTTTGCTGATTATTGGTTTGTATTCCGGATTAACCTTTGATTTTAAAAGTTCTAGCATTTCCATTGGCAAAGCTTCCAATTTTTTCTCATCATCTACAAGTTTTAATATTTCAATTACTTCTGAATAAGCATTTTTATTATCTTCCATTTTTCTTTTTATAATATATTTTTAATATACTATATACTCCTTTATCTATTTATTTGTATTATCTATATCTTTATTAAAATTATAATACTCTTCTGTATAAAATTTAGAATAATCTCTCTGGGGTTTATTTCTTTTTTTATACTCCTTTATTCCAATAGTAATACATACTGTACCTATAAGCAATATAGTTCCAACTCTATCTAAAGTTTTATTACTGGAATCTGTTGTTTTAGTACTTTCAGTTCTATAGCTATAATCCGTATCCCAGGAATAATCTTTTTGTGATATTGTACTCTCATCTTTTTGATATACTCTAGTACGCTCTGAGTATGCATTTGAATTGATAGTAAAAAGATTTATTAAACTAATTATAATAAGTATTATTTTAATTTTTTTACTCATAATTTTTTACGATATTTTATATCATATTTCCTTTCTAATTTATTTATTATTATAAAAATTCTGTCTAACATATTCATATAAAACTACTCCTGTTGCCACTGCCACATTTAAGCTTTCTGTTTTTCCTTTCATTGGAATTATTGCTTTAATATCTGAAAGCTCCGTTATTTCTTTTGAAACACCATTAGCTTCATTTCCAATAACTATTGCCACATTTTTTAGCTGTATATCATAAATTGATTTATCTGTTTGAAGTGATGTTGTTATTATTTTAAAATTATTTTGTTTAATCTCCTCAATATTCTTTTCTAAATTTTCCGCTTCTATTATATTTACTCTAAAAATTGCTCCCATTGTTGACCTTAATACTTTTGAATTATAACAGTCTACAGTTCCTTTAGATACAATAATTTGTCTTAAACCTGCTGAATCTGCTGTTCTGATAATAGTTCCTAAATTTCCAGGATCTTGTATATTATCCAAAATAAGTATTACATCTTGATTGTAGTCTATTTTCTCTCTATTTATGTCTTTTTCAACAACTGCAAGTACTCCTTGAGGTTTTTCTACATCAGATAATAGTTTAAAAATATTATTTGGAACAATTATATAGTTTTTTTCTTTTAAAACTTTTTTAAGTTGGTTTTCTATTAATTCACTATTAATATTATTTTCATTAATAATTATATTTTTAATATTTACCTTTTCCTCTATTGCTTCTTTAACTATTTTTGCACCTTCAATAATATATTCATTATATTCTTTTCTATATTTTTTTTCTTTTAATTTTATAATATGCTTTATGACTGGATTTTCTTTACTTGTAATTTGTTGCATAATTTATCCCTTTCTTTTTATCCTAATCTATTCACTTTAATTAATAATATAAAGATTTATAAAGCATCGAATGTGACTGGATACAAAATCAATAAAGTTTATGGAATAATGTTCGCGTCGAGCAAAGCGAGGACTAAGTGAAAAAGGTTCCATGAACTTTATTAGATTTTGTTCATATATGAAAGGAGCCGAGATGTGAAATAAATCTTTATATTATTATTTAAAGTTATTGATTATTAAAATAATTACTCACTTCTTGCAAATCTTCAAACCCATGTTGTCTTAAAATCTCATATGTAATTATAGCAACAGAATTTGATAAATTAAGAGACCTAAGTGTTGGTAACATTGGAATTCTTATTGTTTTAGTATCCAAATATTTTTCAAGTAACCATTCAGGAAGTCCTTTAGTTTCTTTTCCATATAAAACAAAAACTTCTTTCATTTTTGAATAATCTATATCTGTATATTTTGTCTTTCCTTTGGTAGTTGCAAAAAACATATTATTTTCTTCTGGCTTGTATTTTTCTAAAAACATTTCTAAAGAATGATGTTCTTCTATTTCTAGTTTGTCCCAATAATCTAGTCCTGCCCTTTTTACACTTTTTTCGTCTATTTTAAAACCTAAAGGATGTACCAAATGTAATTTAGCTCCTGTAATAGCACATGTTCTTGCTATGTTTCCTGTGTTTGCTGGTATTTCTGGTTCTACCATTACGATATTTAGTTTCAATTTAATTACCTCTTTCTCATACTTTTTATAATAACACAAAATTATAAATACTGCAACATCATTACAATTTTATACTAGAAAATATTCTATTTTTTATTGATTTATTATTCTTTTTATTGTATAATAGCATATATAAATATAAAGTTATATATTAAAAGGAGGATTTTTTTATGGATGAAGAACAGAAAGAAAATAATGTAAAACAAGAAGCAGTAAACACTTTTAACGAAGCAAAACAAGAAACTGTAAACACTTTCAATGAGGCTAAAGAAAAAATGAAAAATATTGACTTTAAAGCTGAAGCAGAAACTGGTAAAGGTTTATTAAAAAAACTTTTTAAGAACCCATTAGAAGCTATAAAGGAAATTTCACAAGATTCAGAAAATAACTTTTTCAAAACAGCTATTTTATTAGTTGCAATTTGGGCTATTATAGTTTTTGCTAAACAATTGATATACTATATAACATCAAAATATACCAAATTTAGTGGTTCAAATATTTTAACTTTAGTAAAAGTAACAATTGCGCCTATATGTAGAATTTTAGCTTTAACTCTTTCAGTTTATATTGTAAATAAAAAATCAAAAAGATCATTTATTACAATAATTACAGCTATGACAGTAGCTAAAATTCCAGTGATAATTTCTTCTCTATTAGGATTTTTAACTTATATAAGTTATAAAGTAACATCAATAACAAATCCAATTGGTTCATTATTAAGTGTAATCTCAACAGTTTTAGTATATTTTGCTGTAAAATTCTTATCTAATGAAGAAAATGATTCAGATGCATTAAAATCATTTATTAAAGTTGAAGCAATTTATTACATAATATGCTTTGCATTAAGCTTTTTAGAAATTAATATATAAAAAATGTGTAAGTAGCTTATCTACTTACACATTTTTTTACTTTTCATCATCATCTAGCTTAAGAACTGATAAAAATGCTTCTTGTGGCATCTCAACTTTTCCAATTTGTCTCATTCTAGCTTTTCCACGTTTTTGTTTTTCTAAAAGTTTTTTCTTTCTTGTTATATCTCCTCCATAACATTTGGCAAGTACATCTTTTCTTAAAGCTGAAATTGTTTCTCTTGCAATTACTGTACCTCCAACATATGCTTGAAGTGGTATTGTAAATAAATGTCTTGGAATTACTGTTTTAAGTTTTTCAACCATTTTTCTTCCTCTATTATATGCCATATCTTTATGTACAATAAATGAAAGAGCATCAACTGGTTCTCCGTTAACATATATATCAAGCTTTACAAGTTTTGATTCTTTATAATTTTTAAATTCATAATTAAAAGATGCATATCCTTTGGTTTTTGATTTTAAATTATCAAAAAAGTCATATATTATTTCATTTAAAGGCATTTCATATATAAGTTCTACTCTGTTTTCATCGAGATATTTCATATCTATATAATTTCCACGCCTATTTTGACACATTTCCATTATTCCGCCAACATATTCTTTTGGTGTTAAAATATTTGCTGTAACTATTGGTTCTTCCATAAAAGCAATTTCAGCTTGTGGTGGTAAATCTCCAGGATTATAGATATCTAAAACCTCTCCATTTGTTTTATGTACTTTGTATATTACAGAAGGAGCTGTTGTAATTAAACCTAAATCAAATTCTCTATCTAGTCTTTCTTCTATTATTTCTAAATGTAAAAGTCCTAGAAATCCACATCTAAATCCATATCCTAAAGCATTTGATGTTTCTTGTTCATATTCTAAAGCTGCATCATTTAATTTTAATTTTTCTAAAGCAAGTTTTAAAGCTTCGAATTGACTTCCATCTATTGGGTATATTCCGCAATATACCATAGGTTGTACTTTTTTATAACCTTGTAATGGTTTTTCTGCTCTATCTTTATTTAATGTAATTGTATCTCCAACATGAATATCTGATAAACTTTTTATACTTGCTGCTATATATCCGACTTCTCCTGCTTTTAGTTCATTTGCTGGCATATAACTTCCAGGTGCAAAATACCCTACCTCAGTTACAGTAAATACTTTATTTGCTTGCATAAGAAGTATTTCGTCACCTGTTTTTACTTTTCCATCCATTACTCTTACAAAGGCAACTGCTCCTTTATAATTGTCATAATATGAATCAAATATTAAGCATTTTGTTTTTTCACTTTCATCTCCTTTTGGAGCAGGTAATTCAGTTACTATTTTTTCTAAAACTTCTTCCACATTAAGACCTGTTTTTGCTGAAATACATGGACATCCAAGCGCAGGAATACCTATAATATCTTCTATTTCTTTTTGTACTTCTTCTGGTCTGCTACTAGGCAAATCAATTTTATTTATAACTGGCAATATTTCTAGATTATTATCTATTGCTAAATAAACATTTGCAAGAGTTTGAGCCTCTACGCCTTGAGTACTATCTACTATTAAAATTGCTCCATCACATGCAGCCAAACTTCTTGAAACTTCGTAGTTAAAATCTACATGTCCTGGTGTATCTATTAAATTAAAAGTATACTCATTTCCATCTTTTGCCTTATATTTCATTCTAACAGATTGTGCTTTAATTGTAATTCCTCTTTCTCGTTCAATATCCATATTGTCTAGCACTTGTTCTTCCATTTCTCTTTTAGAAAGTGCACCTGTCATTTCTATTAATCTGTCTGCTAATGTTGATTTTCCATGATCTATATGAGCAACTATACTAAAATTTCTTATATATTTTTGATATTCGTTCAAATTTTGTTCATTCCTTCCAACCGTTTATTACTGTGTATTTTATCATATATGATTTTTATAGTCAATTCTCAATTCCACCATATAAATTATATATATTTTTATATCCTTTTCTTATTAATTTCCTACATACACTTTTGCTTCTTTTTCCTGTACTGCAATACAAAACTATCAATTGATTAAAATTTGTAAATATATTGTAAAATTTTTTATTAATTTCATAATCTGGAATATTTATACTTCCCGCAATATGTCCTTCTGAATATTCTCTGCTACTTCTAACATCAACTATTTTCGCTCCTTGTGCTTTCATTTTATATAAAGTTTCTAAATCTATATCATACACATCCATTTGTCTGAATAAATGTCTAAATATTGTTTTCAATTTCAATACCTCCACACATTATTATATGAAATATAACAATTGAAATATAACAATGTGAAGTGAAATAATACTATTATACTATGTATGAAATATTTGAAGTAAAAAGTCAAAAGTCTACTAGTTAATAATTTTATCTTTTTATGTCGAATTATACAAATAATTATCACATTATAAACTCTAATATTACAGTAATATTTCAAAAATTATACATTTATTACAAAAATATTACAATTATGTCTATTAATTTACATTATGTTTATCTTTTTATGTAAATTATTTTATTCACAGTTATGTGGATATTGTGGATAACTCTGTGAATAACTATAAATATGTAGTTTTAAGGTTATTGTTTTTTAAAGTTATCCACAGGTATTTTTATAAATAAAAAAATTTTTTTCAAAAAAGTTTTTATGTTTATTAATTATAAATTTATAAAAATTTTTAATTTTCTTAAAAGCCTTAAATTCCTTAGGAATAGCAAAATTATTTATTTACTAAACTATAACTTGCTCTAGCTTTTACATTATTCAAATATTTGAAATTCATTTATTTTATTTCCTCTTAAAAAGTCTTGAATTGGCATCTTTTTAGCATTTTCTCCTTGTATTTCTAAAACATGTAAAATACCTTTTTTAGTTTTTATATAAATTCCATCCTTTGGATCAGAAATTAAAACTGTTCCATTTTTTAAAATTTTAATATTATTTTCATCATATCCAATATTTTCTGAAACTTCAACTTTCCAAAATTTTATTTTTTTCCCATTTAAATATGTATAAGCTCCCATAATTGGATTTAACCCTCTTACTAAGTTTTTTATTTCTTCTGCTGTTTTATTTTCCCAATCAATTTTTGACATTTCTTTTTCTAACATTGGAGCCATTGTATAATCATTTCCTTGTGGAATTCTAGGTGCTATTCCCTGTTCTATTTGTTTTAATGTTTCTACTAAAAGATTAGCTCCAATTTTAGATAATCTATTCCACAATTCACCTGTAGTTTCATTTTCGCCAATCTGAACTTTTTGGGTTAAAATCATATCTCCCGTATCCATACCAACATCCATATACATTGTAGTAACACCAGTTTCTTTATCTCCATTAAGTATTGCCCATTGAATAGGTGCTGCTCCTCTATATTTTGGAAGTAATGATGCATGAACATTAATACAACCGTATTTTGGGATATCTAAAATCTCTTTTGGTAATATTTTTCCATATGCTACAACACAAATAACATCTGGATTAATTTCTTTTATTTTATTTATAAATTCAGTATTATTTCTTACCTTTTCAGGTTGAAAAATAGGAATGTCTTTGCTAAGTGCCACTTCTTTTACCGGTGTATATAGCATTTTCATTCCTCTTCCTTTTGGCTTGTCTGTATTTGTAACAACAGCTTCTATATTATAATTTGAATTTATTAGTGCCTCTAATGAAGTTGCAGCAAAATCTGGTGTTCCCATGAATATAATTTTCATAAATCTAGATTCCTTTCTATATAATTTTAATCTGACCTTATAAATATATATTTATAAGGTCTATTTCTAATTTTATAATTTTTTAATTTTTAGGTTCCACATATTCTAAAGTTCCTGGTATAACTTTATCTGTAAAAAGTACACCATTTAGGTGATCTACCTCATGGCTTATTGCTTGTGCTAATAAGTCTTTTGCTTTTAATTTAGTAAATTTTGCATTTCTATCATAAAATTCAACATGTACTTCTGTAGGTCTTACTACTTTTCCAAATTCGTTTGGAAAACTAAGACAACCTTCATCACATTCTTTTTCTCCTTTAGTTTTTGTGATTTTAGGATTAATAAATATATATGGACCATTTCCATCTTCTACATCTATTACAATTATTTGTTTTAATACCCCAACTTGCACAGCTGCTAGTCCTACACCATTATACCTGTACATTGTTTCTAACATATCTTCAATTAATGCTTGATTTTTTTCTAAAGTAATATCTTCTACATTAACTTCTCTTGATTTTTTTCTTAATATTTCATCTTCTTGCTCTCTTATTGTTCTTAGTGCCATGACTACCTCCTATATCATATTGTTTGGATTAATATCTACATATATATTAGTATATTTTAAATTTTTTTCATAAATATTTTGTAAACATTTATTAATTATAATTGTAACATCTTTTGTAACATTTCCTTTAGCTATTATTCTCCATCTTAATTTATTTTGAATTCTATCTATTGGAGCTGGCATTGCATGAAATACCTTTATTTGATATTTTTCAAGATTTTTATTTAATAAATTATAAATATAGTTACTTGAACTTATTATTTCTTTTTCATTTTCTCCTGAAATACCAATTACTATTATATCGCAAAATGGCGGATATTTCAACTGTTTTCTCAAGTTTATTTCTGTGTTATAGAATAAATCATAATTTTGTTCTTTTGAGCATTCAATTGCGAAGTTATTTGGGTTATATGTTTGAATTATAACTTTTCCAGATAAATTTTCCCTTCCAGCTCTTCCGAGCAACTTGTGTTAATATTTGAAAAGTTTTTTCATTTGCTCTAAAATCATCTTGGTTTAAACTCCCATCTGCAGCAATAACACCTACTAAAGTTACATTTGGAAAATGATGTCCTTTTACCACCATTTGAGTTCCTATTAAAATGTCTATGTTTTCATTTTTAAATTTATTTAAAATGTTCTCATGTGAATTTTTTTTAGTTACCGTATCTATATCCATTCGTATTGTTGAAGCATTAGGAAATAATTTATTTATTTCCTGTTCCAATTTTTGTGTTCCAGTTCCAAAATATCTAATTTTTGTGCTGTTACAATTTGGGCATATTGTTACAGGTCTTTCTATATGACCACAATAATGGCATTTTAAAACATTTTGACTTTTATGATATGTAAGAGTTATATTGCAATTTGGGCACTTAACAGTATATCCACAGTCTCTGCACATAATAAAAGTTGAATATCCTCTTCTGTTTAAAAATAAAATTGTTTGTCTTTTATCTTTTAAATTTTTTTCTATCTCTTCATATAATAAATTGCTTATCATAGATTTATTTCCAACAGCAAGTTCCTGTTTTAAATCTACAATTTTTACATCTGGTAAATTTGATTTGTTGGCTCTTTTAGTCAGTGTTAATTTGGTTATTTCATTATTCTCAGATTTATAAAATGTATTTAAATCTGGTGTTGCACTACCTAATATAAGTGGTATCTTCTTGTTTTGTGCAATATAATTTGCAACTTCTTTTGCAGAATACCTTGGAGCTACTTCAGATTTATATGATGAATCATGCTCTTCATCAATTATTATTAACCCTAAATCATCAAATGGAGCAAAAATAGCAGATCTAGCTCCTATTACAACTTTCGCTTCTTCGTTTTTTATTCTTTCCCATTCATCATGTCTTTCTCCCATAGAAAGTTTACTATGTAATACAGCAACTTGTTCTTTTGAAAATCTACTTATAAATCTATCTATCATTTGAGGAGTTAAAGATATTTCTGGAACAAGCATAATTGCTGATTTATTTTGTTTTATTATTTTTTCTATTAATTGTAAATAAACTTCCGTTTTTCCTGAACCTGTAACACCATATAACAAAAATTCTTCGAATCTGTTTTCATCTATTGCCTTTTCAACTGCAGAATATGCCATTTTTTGCTCATTTGTTAGTTCTAATTTGTTTTGTTTTTCTACATCTTTATTTATCAATGGGTTTCTATCTACTTTTTTATTTTCTATTTTCAAAATATTCTTTTCTATAAGAGAATTTACAGTTGCTCTTGAAATTTCTGTAATACTTTCAATTTCTGTAATTGTAAGTCCTTCATTTTTCTTTAAAAATTGTATAAGTTTTTTTTGCTTTTCTCCTCTAATTTTTTCTAAATCAATTTCTTCATATGGAATATTAAAATATACAAAATTTATTGTTCTATCTTTTATTCTTTTTTCTGTGTCTTTAGATTTTGTTCCTGGAGTAAGCATTAACTTTATGCATTCAGATACATTTGTAAAATATTTTCTTGCCATCCATCTAGCTAAATCTATTTTATCTTTAGATAAATTCTCCTCTAAACCTGCAATTTGTTTTACTTCATAATTTGTTGTTTCTTTTATTTTTATTACATATCCTTGTTCCAGAGTTTTAAAATTTGCAAAAGGAACTAATACTCTACTTCCCACAAAAATTATATCCTCTAAATTTTTAGGGATTTCATAATCAAATTTTCTATTAAGTTTCTTTGCTCTACTATCTATTATAACTTCTGCTATCATTTTTTTCACCTGTGATATTTATATCATATTTCCAAAACATTTGCAATGTTGCCAAAAATCTCCGGTACCTGTGGCAATTATTCAAAATCTTCCAACAATTGATTTAATTCTTGCAAACCTTTTACTTCAACTCCTATAATTAATTTTTCAACATCTTCTTTTTCCAAATATTGTGTAGAAATATCTGTTACTCTATATAATATTTCTTCATTTTTGTTATTTAAATAATACACTTTTAAATAATTTTCTTCTGCTCTTACTATATATATTCTGTTTTCATCATTTAAGTTTTGACTTGCTTGTCTTATTTCTTCTTGAACTACTAAACTATAATCTTTCCATTCATTTACACAATCATCTGTTACATATTCATTAGATAAGTTTGTTTCATTTTTTACTATATTTTCTTTGTTGTCTTTTTCTATACGATTTCCATAAATTAGCCCTATTCCAATAATTGATATTATCATCAATGCTAATGATATTAAAATTTTTTTCCACATAAAAAATACACCTCAATTATATTTTGGTGTATTTTTTTTATATTATTCATTTTTATATTATTAACATTATGTATTTTCTGTACCTGTAGCATCATTTGCTCCAGTTCCATTAAATGGAATAAATTTATTTACTATGTTTTCTTTAATTGTGTCTCCTGTTCTAAATGTCATAAAAGAATTATTAATTTTGTTATCAACCATTTCTGAGATTTCATCTTCATTTGAATGTTCAGCTAAAACCAATTCGCTTACTAAAATTTGTTTAGCATTTGTTAACATTTTGTTTTCGCCTGTTGAAAGACCTTTTTCTTTTTTCTTGAAACTTAAATTTCGAACAACATCTGCAATTTCATATATATCTCCACTTTTAAGTTTATCCATGTTATCTCTATATCTTTTATTCCAGTTTTTGTTCATTTCAGTTTCATCTTGCTCTAGTATTTTAAATACTTTGTCTGCTGAACCTTTGTCTATTATTGATCTTACCCCTATCTGTTCTGCGTTCTTGATTGGCACCATAACTTTAACTTCTCCTGGCATTCTAAGTATGTAGTAAGATAGTTTTTCTCCTAAAATATCTTTTTCCTCTATTGAATCAATTGTTCCAGCTCCGTGCATTGGATATACAATTTTGTCTCCTATATTAAACATATGCATTCTCCTTCCAATATTTTATGTTAATAAACAATTTCTTCTTTGAATGTCATCAACAATTCTATTATACTACAAATTTCCGAAAAAGTCAAAATTTTCTAAAAATCAATTTTTCCGCAATATTATGTGAATTTCAGCTGTTTTTGCCTTTTATTTCCAAAAAATTTAACAAAATAATTTTATTTATTTTTGAACTGCTGAATTTATTATGTTGTCCATTAGCAATGCATTAGTGACAACTCCTATTCCACCTGGAACTGGAGTAATAGCATAAACTTTGTCTTTGACATCTTCAAAATCAACATCTCCACACATTTTTCCGTCTTCAAAATTTATACCAACATCTATAATAATTGCTCCTTCTTTTATCATTTCTTTTTTTAAGAATTTGGCTTTTCCAATAGCCATAACAATTATATCAGCCATTTGTAAAATAGTTTCTATATTCTTGGTTTTTGAATGGCAAACTGTAACTGTCGCATTTTTTTCTAGGAATTGTGGTATAAGTGGTTTTCCAACTATATTACTCCTTCCTACAACTACAACATTTTTACCTGTTAAATCAATATTGTAATAATCTAAAACCTCCATTACAGCCTTACTTGTACATGGAATATTTATGTTTTTTTCACCTACAAAAACCTTACCTAAGCTTTCATGTGTAATTCCTTCTATGTCTTTTTCAAGTGGTATTGTATTTATCTCATTAAATAAACTTCTTGGAAGTGGCTGTTGGCACATAATTCCTGTAATTTCTTTGCTCTCTTTTGCTTTATTTAATTCTGTTATAAATTCTTGTTCAGTTTTGGTTATCTTTAAAACAAATCCTATTTTATATTTTTCACAGTTCTTTTCTATTCTTTTAATATATGTTAAATTTGAATCATTAGGATTTAATGATAACACTGCTATTTTAGGCTGTTTTGTTAGTTTACTTATTTTTTCTTCAAATTTACTTTTTATATTTTCACTTACTTTTTTTCCATCTAATAATAATTCCATATTTAATAAGCCTCCTCACTTATTATTTACCTTGCCCATCTATCCATTTCCTTGATCTGTTCAATTATTTTCATTATATCAAATTCATCTAAACACGAAACACAATAAGTTGGTATTTTATCTAAATCTTCTGACTTTGCGCAAAAATTTTCTAACAATGAAGTGGTTGGTAAACAAAAGTCATCTGAAAAAAAATATTGTAAATACATATTTGTAATAGTTATATCTTCTCTATTATATAATCTACATACTTGTTTTTTTCTTTCATCTATTAATTGATCAAAACTATATTTTATATCAGAAGCATCCTTAATATCTCCTGTTCCGAACTTTATTTTAGAATTTCTAATATCTTCAATTCGAATTAAAGCAAATCCAGGTAACCCTGAACAATAGAAATCTACTACTATATTCACATATTTTATAGCCATTTCTTCCAGGAAATCAATACGTTTTTTTTGTTCTTCATTTTTCGCTTTTTCATTTTTTCTTTTTATTGATATCAATTTTACTCTATTTAGCAATATTTGTTTAATTTGCTCTTTCTTTGCTTTGACTTGTGTGAAATCCAATTCTCTATAATATTCTCTTAATGGTCCTTCATATAAAATAGCAGGTGTATGTGCAATAGTATAAAAAAAAGTGGTATCTCCAGGAGTTGTAAAAAAGATTTTTGATACTTCTTTTTTCATTTTTTGATTACTTGATTCAAATAAATAAACTATAGAAGAATTATCTTTTTCTAATGTTGTATTATTAAAAAAATTGATTAACCATACTAATGCATGTTTAGCTTGAACATATTCTTTTTGTTCATCTCTAGAAAGATAATTTATATAGTTTAAGCCATATTTTCTAATGTATTCTCCTTCTTTCCCATAAAATGAATGTGAAATGAAACCTTTTTCTCCAATATTTTCGGCATTTTCGTTATTTTTCATTTGAAAAGATTTTCTTAACATACGAACCTTTTCCTTTTTTTCATCTTCGCTAATATCCATTTTTTGTATCTCTTCACATTTTTCTAAAAAAGAAAGTGGTCCACTTTGATGAAAAAATGTATTTCTCTTTGCCTGTAATTCAAAAAAATTTGTATCAAAATTATCATCTCTAGATTCTATATAATATTTTAAAATAGTTGCTAGTTCTATTTTAATATTTAATATATCAGTATATTTATTCTCTTGAATAAATGAATAGTATAAATCTGAGTCTGTATATAATTTGTTCAATCCTTCAGCTAATTTGGTTGAATAAGTATCTTTATCTATCATAATTAAAAACACCTTTATTTTATTCTTTTTCTATTGTCTCAAGTACTTTTATATAATCTTTTTTTATTCTGTTTTTATATTCCTCATCATATATTCCTTTTAAGTTTATATCTACATTAACAATTGCAGCTTTTATTGAAGCAATGCTATATAATTTACAAATCTCAAAATCGCTTGAAAGCATTTTATTTCCATATTTAGCTATTTGTTTCGTTAAAATTAAAGTCTCATTAGCAATATTTAAAACATCCATACAAAATTCTACTGATTTTTTACTTACATCTTGATATTTTTGTTCATCATCTTTTTTTGTTTTATACGCATTTAATATTTCCTGTAAAATCTTTTTGTCTTCATCTATTGCTTTTAAAGACCTTATTTTTAGATCTTCTGCTTCTTTTAAAATCTCTTTAATAATATATTGTACATCTTCATATTTTTTTTTACCAATACTCAAATTGGAAATATAGATTATAAGTGAATTAATTGTAGAGAGTATCATTCCAACCACGCTTCCTCCTGCTATTTCTGTATCTTTGCTTTCCAAATCTGATAAAATTGGCATTAATTTTTCATAGTACATAATTAATCTCCTTAAATTTTTTCTCATTTGGTGACGGGGAATAAATGAGACATTTTTATTTTTTCCTATTTAATCCCCGTCACTAAATGAGAATTTTTTTCTTCTAATAATCCAATTTTCTTCAGCTTTTATTGGTAGTTTCATCTTAACTTGTTGTCCTAATTTACCTGGATTTACCGTTTGAATTTCTTCATCTGTCTCTATGTCCCATAATTTTTCAATTGTAAATTTTAATGGTTCTAATTTTCCTGGTATTAGTAGTTCTAATTCGTCTCCCACAGATAACTTATTTCTTATTTCTATTATTGATTTTTCTTCATTATAGTCTACAACTTTTCCACCAAATTCATAATCTGTATTATATTGTTTACCTTCATATTCTTGAATATCTTTGTTATTTCTGTCATTAAAATAGAATGTTGTTAATCCTCTTGTTTTTATTTTTTCTATTTCTTTTAAATATTTTGCAGAATTATAATTTGAAGGATTTTCAAAATAATCATCTATTGCAGACCTATATATACTTACTATACTTGCTATATAATACTCTGTTTTAAGTCTTCCTTCTATTTTTAAACTATCTACTCCCATTTCTATTATTTCTGGAAGTTCGTTTATTAAACATAAGTCTTTTGATGAAAGTATACTTGTTCCATGTTCATCCATTTCGACTGGCATTAAATTTCCTGGATTATTTCTTTCTTCTAGATACACATCATATGTCCATCTACAACTTTGTGCACAACTACCATAGTTAGCAGATCTTCCACATAAAAAATCACTTAAGAAACATCTTCCAGAATATGAAAAACAAATTGCGCCATGCACAAATATTTCTATTTCCATTCCTTCTGGCTTATTTTCCATAATATATTTTATTTGATCTTTACTTAGTTCTCTTGCCATTATCATTCTTTTACAGCCTTGATTATACCAAAACTTACATGATTCCAAACTTACAAGATTTGCCTGTGTGCTTACATTTACAGGTACTGATGGTGCATATTTTAGAATAGCATTTATTACTCCTGGATCTGCAGCTATTATTCCATCTGGCTTTATTTGCTCTAATTTTTCACACATTGATATTACTTCTTCATAGTCTGTGTCAAATGCATATATATTCATTGCTACATATACTTTTTTTCCTAGTGAATGTGCATATTCTATTGTTTTAAATAAATCTTCATCATCTATTGCTGCTCTTGATCTTAATGATAAGCTTGCAGTGCCACAGTATATTGCATCTGCACCATAAAGAAAAGCTATTTTTGCTTTTTCAAATGACCCTGCTGGGGCTAGTAATTCTGGTTTTTGCATAATTTGTCTCCTATTTATATTAGTTTATTTTATATAAGTATACCATAAAGAACTTACATTTACTAGACTTTTTCTAAATTTTGTATTATAATACTTTTAAAAGTTATTTTAAAGCGTATACGGTAATAAGTTTTTAAATTTTACTTCTCATAATTTAATTTTTCTAAAATATAGATACATTGGAAAGGAATGAATTTTTTATGGAAAATATAAATAACCGTACTAACAATAGTAATGATTTAGAGCTATTAGAATATGCACAAAAAAAGTTTTATTCTGCTCTTATTGAAGTTTTAAAAATATATAAACAACTACCTACTAAAATTGATCTACAAAATATAGGTGTTGCTACAATAGCACTATATACTCGTCTTTTTTTAGGTAGTGGTATCCATGTTCCCAACCGTTCTAAAGGAGTTAAAAGTTTCATAAATAATATAAATAATGAATTTGAAAAAAGTATTAAATCTCTTCCTACAAATCCTTCTAAATCTGACATTGATAATGCAGTATCAAAAGCAATTAAAAGTATTAGTAAGGATTTATATGGTGCAACAATTGTTTTTCATATGAATAATAATTTATCTGAATATTGTGAGTCTTCAAATGACCCAAAAGTTTTAAATTTATTTAAACAATTAAATGCTATTGAAAATTATATTATACAAAGTAGTATATTCAGTCAACTACCCACAAAAATGAAATCGCGAAAAAAATTAATTGACGTTTCTGATACCTTTATAGATGGTGAAACAGATATATCAAAAAGAATAGCTTTTCTTGATATAAAAAATATAAATAGCATTAAAGATTATTATGATCAATTAATTGCTATTTTAACTCTTCTTACTAATGCAAGCATGTTTGAAGTTTTAGAACCCAAAACAGGAACAGATGGAGAAAATCGTATTGTTTCGGAAATAGATTATACAATTATCGAAATAATTCATATGATTGAGTTATCTAATAATGTTCCTGTAAGCAATATTGAATATATAAAAAAAATAATTGAATTTATGCAGCAATACAACCATCTACCTGGTAAAGAAAAAAATGAAAAAAATTCTCATAAACCATTTGATGTTCAGCTTAAAGAAGCTATTTCTGCTAGAGAAGAAGCAGAAAAACGAGAAGACTTCACATCTCCACTTACAAGCAAACAAAAAGAAAAATATCAAATTATTCTGCATCATTATAAAAAAAATTTAGAGCTTTTAAAAACAGATAGATTACACAATTATATTTTAAGTAAAGAACTACCTAACATCATAAAAAAAATATCTGACTCTGTAAGTTTTAAAATTGATATTATTTCTAAAAAAGTTGTATCTAAAATGAATGGTTTCTATTCTAATTATTTAATAATACGTGCTAATGACCTAGCAGATTTTGAATTACAAAGTAGAGGAGAATTTCGTACAAACATTGCAAATGAAGGAAATGCTGCACATAACTCAAGCTTACCAGGAAAATCTTTTAATATTATGCATTTCTTTGAATTAGATGAACCTTATCCTAACCAACAAACAAATGACGAATATCTTAATTTATTTTGTACCTTTTTAAATTGTATTCAATACAATTCTATAAAATCTCAAATTACAAAATCAAAATCTGATCAACCTTATTTAGATAAATTATTGCAACTAGTTGATTATGCAAAATCTAGAATTAGAATCAAAAATGATTTTACTAATGAGTACTATGGTTTATCTAACAACGAAATTCCTTATACATATGAAGAAAAGAAAGATTTGGCTAACGCATATTCTCATAATAGAGAATTTTACAGGCAAAAATTATCTAAATCTACATCTTTCAAATATACTTTTTATGACTATATAGCAGATATTATAGCTTATCATTGTGCAACATTTGGTGAGGTCCAAGCCAACCATTCTGATGGTGATCATAATACAATCCAAATAAAAAGTAAAACTACAAAAGAAACTTTATTATCCTTTTTTAAAAACCGTGTTGGTCTCTCTGTTTTATCTTATATGCTTATAGAAGAATATATAAAATCATCTCCCGAAATGGTTTCAGGAGATTACCGCACTATATCCAATGAAGCTGAAGCTAATAATGCTATGAAACAAGCTACCCAAAGGGCAGTCAATTCGTCCTCTATAGATGAAGATTTACAAGATCTTGATAGTATAGGCTTTCGTCCACAAGGTCAAAACGAAATTCCTAATTCTCATTCAGAAAGATAAAAGAATGAAGTATTAATCTTCATTCTTTTCTTTTTGTTACCGCAAGCCCATCTCCCACTTCTAGAATCTCAGTCTCTAAATTTGGGCTTTCTGTAACTTCTTTTATATATTCTCTTAAATTTCTTACTGCAGTTCTTTGTTTGTGTTTATTATAATCACTCATAACATAGCCTTTATATAAAATGTTATCTGCAAAAATTGTTCCATTATCAGCTAACAGCCTTAAGGCTTCTTTTAAGAAAAATGGATACTTTCCTTTTGCTGCATCAATAAATATCATGTCATATTTTTCATTTAAAGTAGGTAAAATTTCAACCGCATCTCCAACTATTATGTTTATTTTATCTTCCAGTTTCATTTTATTTATATTCTCTTTTGCTTCATTTGCTCTTTCTATATCTCGTTCTATTGTAACAATTTTTCCATTTTCAGTTAAAAACTTAGAAAAACATATTGCAGAATAGCCTACTGCAGTTCCTATTTCTAGAATCTTTGTAGGCTTTGATTCTTTCATTCTTTTTTCAATTTCTAACAATGTATCATCCATAATTATTGGAATATGAGCTTCAAGAGCAGTCTGTTTAATATCTATTATAGTATCTTTCATTATTATCCTCTATTCTCCAATTCCATAGGAATACACCTTCCTAATTCTTTATTAGTCTTTCCAGTATTTCCAGTATTTGATGGTAAAACAACTTTTTGATAACTCCTAAACTTATCTGAATTTGATAAAACACATAATTCGGGATGCTTCATACAATACTTAGCTAAAATACTAATTCCATTTTCTGTTATTACTCTTACTATTTCACCATCTTTTATATATTCAAAAGAACATCTTCCTGTATCAAGTTCACTCTCTCCTTGATTCTCAAAAAATCTTTTTATTAATAGAATAATATTATCTTTATATTTTATTTTTATGGTATTACCATATTTTTTTAAAAATTCTTTCAAGAAATTATTCATTTGTTCTACACATTCGTTATACTTTTTTATTAAATCATCCGATTTGTATTCTTTCATAGTTTGAAATAAAGCAGGTAAAATTTGATTTTCAGTCATTCCTTCCGCTATAAAATATCTCATAACCATTTCAATATTTTCACTGCCTGAATAAATTTTTTCTCTATTTGCATCTCTTAATTTAGAATTTACTTGAAGCGTTAATCTTGTATCAACTGAATTAAAGCCACTTAATAAATATTCAATTTTTTCTTTTAACCACTTTTCTATTTCTTTAATATCACTTGAAGATACTTCTTTATATCTAAGTAATACAATTAGATCTTCAATTATATCATCTTTTGATTTTTTAGTCTTTATTGCATTTTTTAATACTTTTTTTATATCTCTTTCTAATGATTTAAGATTAGAAAATTTTTGTATTAGTTCTTCAAACATTATATCAACTAAGAATCCTTTTAATTCTGCTTTAATAGCTCCATCAGATTTTCCACTTGCAATCATTTTTTCTATTATATTATTTAATTTGTTAAATATTTTGTTATTAATTCCTGGATAAATTTCTTTATTTAATGTTTTATTTGCTTTGTTACCTTTTTCAATAATATATCCTACTCTTATAGCCGACAATCCTGGTATTATACCACTATTACTCATCTATTAAATTCCTTTATTTTTAATTACAAATCTAGCTCCAATTATCTTTCTTGATTTCTTGTCCAATATTTTTCTATATATTTTTTAGCATATTTTCTTGCAGCCTTTATATATAATTCTTGTTCTTTTTCCTTTATTCCTAAACACTTTAATAATGCCTTAGCAAAATCTATACATGCTAATTGTAAATTACCCCCATTATTATTAATATGTTTTTCAATTTCAGATTCATTTGTAAATCCATCAATTAAATCTCCATATCTTTCTATTTCTTGTGATATTTTTTCTTTAGACGTTTCCTCAATATCTTTCATACTTTCAATAATTTGTTGAGTAGTTTGCCCATTTAAAATATTGCAAATATAGCTTTTTGCTTCTATATTATTTGGTAAAAATAAATTTGAACTACCATTTTTCATTTCTTCTATTTTCCACTATTTCTAGCAGCCCTTTCTCTTTCTTTATTATTTAATATTTTCTTTCTAAGTCTTATAGATTTTGGTGTAACTTCAACTAATTCATCATCTTGTATAAATTCGATTGCTTTTTCTAAGCTCATTTGAATTGGTGGTACAAGTCTTAATGCGTCATCTGAACCAGAAGCTCTTGTATTTGTTAAATGTTTTTCTTTACATACATTTACAGCTAAGTCTTCTCCTCTAGAGTTAAGACCAACTATCATTCCTTCATATACTTCTACTCCAGGGCCTATAAACAAATCACCTTTTTCTTGAGCATTATATAATCCATATGTTATTGATTTTCCAGCTTCAAATGCAACTATTGTTCCTCTAACACGTGATACTACATCACCTTTAAATGGTTCATATCCTTTAAACATAGTTGCCATTGTTCCTTCACCTTTAGTATCTGTTAAAAATTCTGTTCTATATCCTATTAAACCTCTTGCTGGTATACTAAATTCTATTTTTGTATGACCTTCTTCTGCTGGCTCCATATTAACCATTTCGCCTTTTCTTCTTCCAAGCTTTTCTATAACTGTTCCTACTGAATCATCAGGAATATTAACAACTAGAGTTTCTATTGGTTCACATTTTATACCATCTATTTCTTTAATAATAACCTTTGGTCGAGATACTAGAAGCTCAAATCCTTCTCTTCTCATTGTTTCTATTAATACAGATAAATGAAGTTCTCCTCTACCTGAAACTTCAAATGAATCTGGAGTCTCTCCTTCTTTTACTCTTAATGAAACATTTCTCTCAAGTTCTTTAAATAATCTATCTCTAATATGACGTGATGTTACAAATTCACCTTCTCTACCTGCAAATGGTCCATTATTTACAGAGAATGTCATTGTAACAGTTGGTTCATCTATATTTACAAATGGAATTTTTTCAACATTTTCTGGATCACATACAGTTTCACCAATACTTATGTCAGAAATACCTGCAAATTCTATAATATCTCCAGCTGAAACCTCTTGAACTTCTTCTTTTTTTAGTCCTGTATGAGTATAAAGTTTTGCAATTTTTCCAGAATATACAGAGTCATCTCCTTTAACAATTGATACAACTTGTCCAACTTTGAAGTGTCCACGTTCAACTCTTCCAACACCAATTCTTCCAACATAATCATCATAATCTATATTAGAAACTAGCATTTGGCTTGTGCCATCTTCATCACATTCTGGAGCTTTTATAGTGTTTATTATTGTTTCAAATAATGGTGTCATATCACTATCTGAATCTGATAAATCTAATTTTGATATTCCATTTTTTGCTGATGCATATACGACTGGAAATTCTAATTGATCATCATTTGCATCAAGCTCTATAAATAGTTCCATAACTTGGTCAACAACCTTTTGTGGATTACAGCCTGGTCTGTCTATTTTATTAATTACAACTATTGGCTTTAAATTAAGTGCTAAAGCTTTTTTAAGAACTTCTCTTGTTTGTGGCATAACACCTTCAAAGCTGTCTACTAATAATAGAACTCCATCAACTGTTTTTAAAACTCTTTCTACTTCTCCTCCAAAATCCGCGTGTCCAGGAGTATCTACTATGTTTATTTTTATATCCTTATATTTTACAGATGTGTTTTTAGAAAGAATTGTGATTCCTCTTTCTTTTTCTAGATCATTTGAATCCATTACTCTTTCTTGAACTTGCTCATTCTCTCTAAAAATATGACTTTGTCTTAACAAACTATCTACAAGTGTTGTTTTTCCGTGGTCAACGTGTGCAATTATTGCTATGTTTCTAATTTTTTCGTTTATCATTTTTTTCTCCTTTTAATTTACAATTATCTAACTTTATGATTATACTACTTTTATAAGGTTTTGTCAATTTTTAAAGCATCTAATTTTATGTAAAATAAAAAATCAACCTTTTACAAGTTGATTTTACTTTTTTGGCTGGGGTACTGTGATTCGAACACAGGAATGTCGGAGTCAGAGTCCGATGCCTTACCGCTTGGCGATACCCCAATATAATTATAATTTTATAGTCACGAATAAATAAATGTAAATATATTGGTATTATACATAAAAAAAATAGATTTTGCAAGTATTATTTGCAAAATCTATGCTTTCCTATTACAATTGTTAGTGGTCTTGACCATATCCACTTATTAGTGGCGGTTGAAGGATTAAAATAATATATTGCACCATAAGATGGATCCCAGCCATTTATAGCATCTTGTGCAGCTTTTCTTGCTGTTGAGTCTGGTGTTTTATTTATTTGTCCATCTGAAACCGCATCAAATGCACCACTTTGATAAATTACTCCTGCAATAGTATTTGGAAACAAATTACTTTTTACTCTATTCATAACAACTGCTCCAACTGCAACCTGTCCTGTATATGGTTCTCCTCTTGCTTCTCCATATATTAATTTTGAAAGAAGTGTTACATTATTTGAATTACTATTCGAACTTGAACTTGAAGAGTTTGAGGAACTTCTTATTCCTAATGCTGATAAAGTCTTGTCTCCTGCTATTCCATCTACTGTTAATCCATTTTTTCTTTGGAAATATTTTACCGCTTCTAAAGTTTTACTACCATATATCCCATCAACTGAACCTTTATAATATCCCCAATTTTTTAATTTCTGTTGAATTTGCTTTACCTCATCTCCACGTGATCCATATTTAGATAATGCTTCAACCTCATTATTTTTTGAAAATCCACAAAAAAGCATTATTGTTATTAAACCAACTACAAAAACAAACATTACTAATTTATGACTAAATCTTTTCATAAAAATAAAAACCTTCCTTAAATAAAAATACTTATATTTATTTTTATCCAAAAAAGGTTTTTTATACATAATTATTAACAATATGCACAAAGAATTGACTCAAATCCCACAGTTAAATCAATTAACCCAATTTTATATTTATAATCTAAATCTGTTAATTTCTGCAAAATGGTCCTTATTTCTTGTGTTTTAAAATATCCTGCTTGAGTTCTGTATTTATTTGTTAAAAATGTTTGATTTGGTTTTAAATTTAATGCTTCTATTAAATTTCTATTTTCTTTTAAAGCAATTTTAGTTAAATACAACTTTTTAAAATGGTTGTATAATGTTATTAAAATTTTTTGTTCAGGTTCTTTTGCAAGAATTAGATTTCTTAAAACATCAATAGCTTGTTTTGTTTGCTTTTTTCCTAAACTATCTGTTAAATCAAATATTACACTTTCAATTTTCTTTATAGACAAATTGTCTATATCTTGTTTAGTTATTGTTCCATTTTCTCCAACATATTCTATTAATTTTCTTATTTCATTTATTAATTCTTGCATGTCTGTTCCACAAACTTCTATAAAATAACTTAATGTTGGGACATCTATATTTACTTTGTAAGCATTTGTAATTTGCTTTATTCTCGCTTGAATTTGATTTGGTTTTTGATATTCAAAATTACAACAAATTCCATTTTTTTCAATAAAACTTACCAAATCTGATTTTTCAATATCTTGTTCTATAAATACAAGAACTATTGAATCTTTTATGTTTTCATAATTTTCTTCTAAAAATTCTAGTAGTTTTACTTGTATACTGTTTTCTTCTTTTTTATTCTTTTTTTTGCCTTCCTTTTTAAATAGCCCTGTGTTTTTAGCAAAAATAAGTTTTTTTTCAAAACCGAAAGGTGGAGTTTCAATGTCAGATATTATTTCATCTAAATTAGTCTCATCTATTTCTATATAATTAATTCCTTTTAAAGTTTCACCAAATAAATTCTTTATCTTTTTTAAACAACTCTCTAATAAAAATCTTTCTTCACCATAAAGTAAATATAAAGAATCTAATTTCCTTTGTTTCAATTCTTTTTCCAAATCCTCCAGTTTCATATCAACCCTCTTTTTATTATATTTTATTTTAAATAAATCAAAAACAAGTATTGCTAGGCAAAATTTTCTTTAAAAACCGGAATGTACGTGTTGTACTTGAGGATTTTTAAAGAAAATTTTAACAACGCAAGACGAAGTTTTTCATTTATTTAAACACTATACGAAAGATTTCAGCCACACTCCACGCCTGCGCAAACGCTCCTTTAGGTAAATAAGGAGTCTTTGAATCGAACAGTTCAGAAATTGTACCTATGCAACCACGTTCAACTATTTCTTTACTGAATACTTTTTCAACTTTTTTCTTAAAATCATCTATTTTAGTTTCTAACTCTTTTCTTTTTTCTTTATCTTTTTTAGAATTTTTTATATTTTTTAATGAATTATAATAAAGTCCAAGAAGCCATGGCCAAGTAATTCCTTGATGATAACTTGCATCTCTTTTAAAGCCATCTCCCTCATATACTTCCACATAGTTTTTATCACCTTTTGCTAAAGTTTTTAAACCATAATTATTTAGTAACTTTTTTTCTACTACTGTAATTATATTTTCTGCTATTTCAGAATTTGGTTCTACTACAGGGTATGTTAAAGAAAGTGCAAATAGCTGATTTGGTCTAACTTTTCCATCACCTATAACATCATATAAGCATTTTTTCTTTATATTATAAAACTCTTTATTAAATGATTCTTTGCATTTTTCTGCCATATCAGCATACTTTTTGCTTAAAAGTCTTTTTCCAATTCTCTCGTATTTTTTGGTTAGTTCTTCCATAATTTTTAATGCATTGTACCAAAGTGCATTTATTTCTACGACTTTTCCACATCTAGGAGTAAATGCAAAATCTCCATATTTAGCATCCATCCAAGTATTTTGAGTATTTTCTGTTCCAGATGAAATTAATCCATCTTCTTCTAATTTTATATTGTTATCATGAAAATCTATTCCATTAGAATAGTTTTCTATTATGGTTTTAAGTTTTGGATAAATATTTTCTTTTATAAATTTATTATCCCCTGTATATTCAATATATTTTTTTACCTGTTCAAATAATAGTAATGCTGAATCTGCACTATTATATAATGGACTGTTATCCACTTCACTATATCCATTTGGAAGTAGTCCATATTTTATATCTCTTGTACATGTAAGTAAAACATCTCTTGCAATGTCATATCTTTTTGGTACCAGACACAATCCTTCAAATGAAATTAAACTGTCTCTTCCCCAATCTAAAAACCATGGGTACCCAGCAATTAGTGTATGTAATCCAAAAGTAGGTCTATATACAACAAAGTTATCTGCAGCAATCATAAATAATCTTGCTAATTCATCTCTATTTAATTCGTCTTTTGTTTTATTTTCTTTTCCATTGTCTATTAATAATGAATCATTATATATATTATTTAATCTTATAATTTCATTATTTATTATTTGTTTATAATCAATTTCATCTATATTTTCTTCTAAAGAACATATAAAAGATATATTTTTTTCTTCATTTGGCTCTATTTCAATATCGAAAACCCCACTAACAATATGATTTTCTTCAGGGAAAAATCCACGTTTTTCCTCTTCTATATAAAACATATTATAAAAAATATCATTTATATGTTCAGTATATGTTCCTTCTGATACCTTCATATATACTGGATTATATGTATTTTTATCAATTATTATTTTTATTTTATCAGAATCAATTTCTTGAGAAATATCAAAATTATGATTGGTATTCATAGAATGAAAATCTCTAAAATTTAAAATTGGTGCTAATTGCAATTTAGCTTTAGAGTTACCATTTCTTATTTTGTAATACACAATAACTGTATTTCTTCCATATTGCATACATATAGTTTTTGTAATTTCTGTATTCTCTATTTTATATTTAAACACTGGTAACATTTCTTTTTGAAAAGATTCTAAATACTGAAATCCCTGTGAAATATAGTTTTTACATACATTTGTATATAAGTCATATTTTCTACCATCTAAAATAATGCTCTCATCTAATTTTGATAAAATTAAGTTTCTTCTTGCAGGACTATATAGCGGAGCTACAAGTAATCCATGATATTTTCTAGTATTTGCACCTATAATAGTTGATGAACAATATCCACCTATTCCATTTGTTATAATCCATTCTTTCTTTAGTCCTTCTTGTAGACCTAAGTCTTTTTTTTCAAATTTCATTAGTATTCCTCCAATTTTATATTAATTATTCCATTGTTATTTGTGTTTTTTTATATTTTCATATGCTTTAGTAATATCTTCTTTTCTTTTTTTATTTCTTCTATTTTTTGTGATTATTCTCTTTTCTTTTTAAACTTTCCTTTTTCTTTTTTATAGATTTTTCATCTGACGCTTTTATAGATTGAATTCTATCACTATATTTACTTGCAAATTTACTTTTATTCTTTTTTATTTTTTGTTGTAATCTATCACTTTTTTGAATTTTTTTATTGTATTTTTCTTGAAGTATCTTTTCCTTTTTGATTTGTTTATCTGCTTTAAGTTTTGAATTCATCATAATATATTCTATATCATCTTGCTTATCCTGGAATTTTAAATCATCACATATAATTTTTATTAAAGTGTCTGCTATTATCATACTATTATGTCTAATAAAATCATCTTTTATAATAGATATATTTTCTTTTATAAATTTTATTTTTTTATCTTTTACATTTTCTATTTTTTGCTCTACAAGTTCTGAACCATCTAAATTGTATCTTTTTATAAATTCTGGAACAACTTCTCCTGTGTCATACAAACAGTAATCAATTAATCCTTCTCCACAATGATCTATAATTGCATTTATATGATCTGCAACTGTATAATTATCTGTTAATCCTGGCTCTGTCATGATATTACATACATATAATTTAACGGCTTTAGATTCTTTTATTGCCCTAGCAATTCCATTGACAAGTAAGTTAGGTATTACATTTGTATATAAACTTCCTGGTCCTATTATAATTCCATCTGCCTCTTTTATAGCTTCTAAAACCTCAGGAAGTGCCTTACAATTTCCAGGATTTAAATATACTCTTTCTACTTTTGTTAATTTGTCATATACTGTTTCTGCAATTTTAGATTTTTCTTCTATTAAATAGCCATTTTCTAATTCTGCACATATTTTCATTTTATCTTTTGTAACTGGTAAAACTTTTCCACATATTTTAAAAATTTCATTTGAATTTTTTATTGCATCAGCAGTATTTGTTGAAAGCTCATTCATTGCTGAAAAATAAAGATCTGAAAATGCTATTCCTTTAAGATTGTCATCCGAAAATCTGTAATTTAGAAGTTCGTTCATTTTACTTTCATCTGAAACTGCAAGTGAAGCAATACCATTTTTTATATCTTCCAGTTGACTATAAAACATTGTTTGATTGTCTTTTCCAAAATTATCTCCATAATCTGAAATTGTAACAACCGCTGTTATATTTGATGTATGTTTTTTTAAACCTTCTAAAGTTGTATTTAGTCCACTTCCTCCGCCTATTACAACAATTTTTGGTCCTTTGTTATATATTTTCTTATTGAAAATTAATGAGTTTACATTTACTTTTTTTTCTGAATCTATTCTATCATCTGTAGCCTCTACAAAAAGCTCCATAGTTCTTTTATTTATAAAAATAAGTCCCATTACAACACATGTAAATCCAATAACAAAATATATTATTATTTTTATTGCTTGTGCAAAAGATATTGAATCATTCGAAACTATTAAGCTTGCCATTCCATATGATGCAAATACAACTCCCACCAAAATAAGCATTATCCATCTTTTCATTTTTGAACTGTCTTTAAACCAATATAAAATACTTTTCATTACAATACTCCTTGTTATTACAGCATTATTTTTTATTATATATCCTTGTGTTCTCAGTATGTTGCTTCATCTGTAATGAAGTAACAAATTTCTTTACTTTAGTAATTTGATTTCTTCTTCTATTTTTACATTAAATTTTTCAAAAACTTTATCTTTAACGTATTTTATAAGTTCTATAACATCTTTTGCTGTGGCATCTCCTGTATTTACAATAAATCCAGCATGTTTCTCTGAAACCATAGCTCCACCAATTTTGTATCCTTTTAATCCACATTCATCTATTACCTTTGCTGTAATTATGCCTTCCTGCCTTTTAAAAGTACTTCCTGCAGATGGGTATTCTAATGGTTGTTTTTGTTTTCTTTGGTTTAAGTATTCATTCATTTGTTGTTCTATATTTTCTTTTTTACCTTTTTGTAGCTTTAATTTTGTTTCTAAAATAATGTATTTATTTTTGTTAAATATACTTGACCTATATTGAAATTCCTGCTCTTTATTGGAAAGTTCAAAAATTTTGCCATCCATATTCATGCATTTTGTAGATACAACAATATCTTTCATTTCTTTTCCATATGCACCGGCATTCATATAAATAGCTCCACCAATTGTCCCAGGAATACCTGAAAGCTGTTCAAATCCAGAAATTTCTTGATCTTTTAGTTGTATTGCTAATGCCATCATTTTATTTCCGCTTCCAACAATAACTTCAAATTCATCTTCATTATTTTGTATACCAAAATATTGTATATCTATTTTGATTACTAATCCTTTTATACCTTCATCTGAAACTAAAATGTTACTTCCATTTCCTATTATTGTTACAGGAATTTGTTCCTGCTTTGCATAATTTAAAGCTTGTTTTAATTCTTCTTCATTTTGAACACTAATAAATAAATCTGCATTCCCACCTATTTTAAAAGATGTATGTTTTTTCATTGGTTCATTATATAATATCTTTTGAGTTATTTGAAAATATTCGTCCATATTTATTCTCATTCCCTTCATGGGTATATAGATATAATAACTAATTTAATCCTAGAATATATTATCACTTTTCCAAGTTATTTACAAGGATTTTAATTAATTTTTTTATTTGCTTTTTCTTACATAATATGGTATAATTATTATGTGTGATAATTTTTTAGTAATTTAATATATATTTATAGGAGGATAAATTATGTGGCCATTTTGGTTAATTATCGCTGGACTATGCTTAGTAATTGAAATATATACAGTTGGATTTTTTATTTTTTGGTTTGGAATTGGTGCACTTTTTGCATTATTAACAAGCTTTATTACAAACAATTTATTTATTCAAATTGCAGTATTTCTTGTATCTTCAAGTCTTCTAGTTATTTTAACTAAGCCTTTAATGAAAAAATTCACTAAAAGTGAAAAAACAGTACCTACTAATTTTTTCAGCTTATCTGGAAAACAAGGAATTGTTACTAAAAAAATTGATTGCAATAACTCTACCGGTCAAGTAAAAGTAAAAGGTGAGCTATGGTCAGCAATCTCAGATGAAGATATAGAAAAAGATGCAAAAGTTAAAGTATTAAGTATTGATGGAGTTAAACTTAAGGTTGAAAAAATAGAAGAATAATTTGATATTAATTTTTATTTATAAATAAATATTTTAAGGAGGTTTAAATTATGGGAGCAGTAATTTTCTTTGGATTCTTAATTATTATAATCCTAGTTATTGCATTCAAATCAATAAAGGTAGTAAACCAATCTGAAGTCTATATTATTGAAAGACTTGGTAAATACTATAAAACAGCTGATGCAGGTTTAACTCTTATTGTACCTTTTATTGATAGAGTAAGCTCAGTAGTTCTATTAAAAGAGCTAACAATGGACATCCCTCCACAGGGTGTTATTACTAAAGATAATGTTACAATCAGTATTGATACTGTTGTTTTCTATCAAATAACAGACCCAGAAAAATCAGTTTATGAAATAGCAAATTTAAAGAAAGGTATAGAATACCTTGCAATTACAACTATCCGTGATATTGTTGGTAAAATGGACTTAGATGAAACATTTGGTGCAAGAGATAGCATTAACTATCAACTTCGTGCAATACTTGATGAGGCTACCGATAAATGGGGTTGTAAAATTAATAGAGTTGAAATAAAGGATATTAACCCACCTGCAGACATTAGAGAAGCAATGGAAAAACAAATGAATGCAGAACGTAATAAGAGAGCCTTAATATTAGAAGCTGAAGCACAAAAACAATCTGATATAACAGTTGCAGAAGGTAAAAAACAAGCTGCAATCTTAGAAGCCGAAGCTGAGAGTGAAGCAAAAATCAGACGTGCACAAGGTGAAGCAAAAGCTATTAAAGAAGTTGCAGAAGCTAAAGCTAAGGAAATTGAAATGGTTTATGGTGCTATGAAAAATTCAAAACCAGATGAAAAACTAGTTCAATTAAAATCTTTAGAGGCTTTAAAAGAGGTTGCAAATGGTGAAGCAAATAAAGTATTTATCCCATTTGAAGCAACATCTACACTAAGCTCACTTGGAGCCGTTAAAGAAATTTTAAAAAATGATGATAAAAAATAAAACTTAAAAAAGATGCCCTAATGGCATCTTTTTTAATATCTTCTATAACAACCTTTTACTACACCTGTTCTTCCATTATTATTCTGATTTGGTATTATATTTCCAGAAAGTGCTATTCCTTCATTTGCAGTTGGCAAATTATTAAAATTGCCATTACATTCATTGTCATTATTATCTATAATATTTCCTACATCTTCATTTCTTTCAGGACAAATTGAGCAACAAGGTTTTAAGAATTTTCGGCATATACATCTAATAAATCTTACAATTATAGCTGTAATATAAGCTAAAAAAGTAAAAACTATTAATGCTATTAATACAGTTGCTAAATCTGTAATAGCTCCTGTTGCAAACAAAGCAAATAATACAATTAAATATAATGCAAAAAATGTTACTGCAACTAATATTGGAGATCGCAACACTCTTTCTAAAACTATTGCAAGAAGAACTGTAGCAATTGGCAAAGCTAAAAATATTAGTAAATCCATATATATACATACTCCTTTTCTAAAATGTTATATATTATATATTATGAATTTACAAAAATAAAGTTTACAATTATACATATAAATAGAGTATTATAAATATTGAAGCATCATCGAATGTGACTGGAATATATAATTACAAAATCAATAAAGTTTATGGAATAATGTTCGCGTCGAGCATAGCGAGGACTAAGCGAAAAAGGTTCCATAAACTTTGTTAGATTTTGTTTATATATGTAGGGAGCCGAGATGTGCTTCAATATTTATAATATTCTATTTACTATTTAATACTCTACTTTTACCAAATACAATCCATTTGGTGGCAATGTTTTTCCTGCATTTTCTCTTTTACCTTCTTTAATTATTTTAGGAATTTCATTTGGTTCAATTTTTCCAAGACCAACATCTACCAATGTTCCAACAATAATTCTAACCATATTGTATAAAAATCCATTTCCAGTTAGTTCTATCCACAATCTATTATCTTTTTGTTCATAAATTTCTGCTTTGTATATTGTTCTTACACTTGACTTACTACTTGTTCCACTAGCCTTAAATGCTTTAAAATCATGTTCTCCTTCAAAATATTTAATTGCCTGTTTCATTTTGTTGACATCTA
Source organism: uncultured Clostridia bacterium (assembly GCA_946401865.1). Lineage (GTDB taxonomy): Bacteria > Bacillota > Clostridia > TANB77 > CAG-508 > CAG-269. Next base: position 20,020 of record CAMIVO010000005.1, on the reverse strand, counting down.
GCTTTTGTGGTATAAATGTCTCTAAATTTCTATAAATTGCAGAAGCAACTACATTGTTGTTTATTATATATCTATATGTTTTTCTTTTACATGCAAGTCTACTATGAAATCTTTCATCAACTTCTTCTGCTTTTATTATTCTTATAGATTGTTTAAGTTTTGTATTTAACGCTATTGGGATCTTTTCAATTGGTATTAATGAATTTGTTTTAAAATTTGCAACTTGCCCTAAGCTATGTACTCCACTATCAGTTCTTCCAGAAGCATTAAGTTCAACAATTTCTCCTGTTATTTCTTCAATCGCTTTTTCAATTGTTCCCTGAATATTTAATTTATTAGGCTGTTTTTGCCACCCATTAAAGTCTTTTCCGTCATATTCTATTGTTAATTTAATATTTCTCATTTTACAAATTCCTTTTCTTATTTATATCTTTAGCAAAGTATAAAAAAGACCAAGTATTTTATTTGGTCTTTAGTTATCCTCTTTATTATTTTGTTTATTCTTCAAATTTTTGAAAAACATAGCAATATTATTAAGCCAGTTATTATGATTTTCTTCTTTTTCAGGAAATCTCTTTGTTACAATATTACTAATTAAAATCTTTTTTAAAACATCTTCTCTAACATCTGCAATTAGTGTACCATCTTTTGCAACTGATATTTTTCCAGTTTCTTCAGATACAACTACAGCTATACTATCTGATTCTTTAGAAATTCCAATTGCAGCTCTATGTCTTGTACCAAGTTCTTTAGCTATATCTTTATCTGAGGCTAATGGTAGCATACACGCTGCTGCTACTATTTTGTTGCCAGATATTACTACCGCTCCATCATGAAGTGGTGTGTTTGGAACAAATATATTTACAAGTAATTGAGGAGATACATCACTATTTAATTCTACTCCAGTTGAAATAATATCTTTTATTTGAATATCTCTTTCTATAACAATTAATGCTCCTGTTTTGCTTTTAGCAAGCTCTGTTGCTGCTATTGCAACCTTATATATATCTTCTTTTGTTTTTGTAGCTATGTCTTTATCCATTCCGAAAAGCTGTGTATACTTGTTTGTGCCTAATTGTTCTAGCGCTCTTCTTATTTCAGGCTGAAAAATTATAATTAATAATATAACTCCCCAATTCATAACCGCTGATAATATATAATTTAATATGTGTAGATTTAATAAATCACTTAGCCAAGTAGCTACAATTAGAAATGCAATTCCTTTTATTAACTGCAAAGCTCTGGATTCTTTAAATATTTTTAGTATATGATATGCTAAAAATACAACTATTAAAATATCTACAATTAGAGTAATAACTTTTAATGGATTTTGTTGATATATTTGAATATGTGCTAATATATTTTCTTTTATTTGGTTCATATGTTCTCCTTTATTTTTTCACATTAGATAAAATAATAAATTAGTGAAACCGCTACAGAAAATAGCATTAATATTGCCATAAATCCTGCCATTATTTTAACTGCAAGTTCTCCTTTGTTTCTTTTATTTTTATTTTTTTCTTCCTTATTCTTCATATTGCCCTCCGTTTCTACAATTAATATTATACCACTTATTTTAATTTTTTCAAGATATAAAAATTATCTAGCAATAACTTTTTCTATAAATTATATTCTATAATAAATAATCAATTTTTATAGTCTCAACAAATTAAATCTTAATAATATTTTTTATTTCTTCTACAGCAGTTTTACATTTTTCTTCATCATTTGCATAAATGGTTGCCAAAGTTTCATCTTGCTCTACAAAATCATTAACTTTTTTATTTAATACAATTCCTACTGACATATCTATTTTATCTTCTTTTTTTATCCTTCCAGCTCCTAAAAAACAGGCAAGTTTTCCAATATCCTCTGCATTCATTTCGCTAATTTGACCATTTTTATCACTCTTTACTTCAATGATATATTTAGCTTTTTCAAATTTTTCTATATTATCCAGATAAGTTATATCTCCTCCTTGAATTTGGACCATTTCTTTTAATTTGTTAAATGCTAATCCATTATTTATATTTTCTAACATTTTTTGCTTATTTTCTTCAATGTTATCTCCTCTTCCTGCTAGTTTTATCATATGACTTCCTATTTCTAACACTATTCTTTTTAAATCTTCTGGCATATTTTTTCCTTTTAAAAAGTTAATTGCTTCTATTATTTCAAGCGAATTTCCTACAGCAAATCCAATAGGTTCATTCATTGGAGTAAATACTGATTTCACTTCTCTTCCAGCATATTTTCCTAAGCTTTCCATTTTTTGTGCAAGAAGTTTAGCATCTTCTAACGTTTTCATAAATGCACCTTTTCCATATGTAACCTCAAGCACTATTTTATTTGCTCCAGCTGCTATTTTTTTACTCATTATACTTGAAGCAATTAATGGAATATTATCTACACAGCTGATTGTATCTCTTAATGCATATATTTTTTTATCTGCAGGAGCCAAATTCATTGTTTGACCTATTATACTAATACCAATTTTATGTACATAATTTTTAAAGTTTTCTATATCTACAGCTGTATTATATCCTGGAATTGCCTCTAATTTATCTATTGTTCCTCCTGTAAAACCAAGCCCTCTTCCAGACATTTTAGCAACAGGTATTCCAAATGAAGCGATTATTGGAAGCAAAACTATTGAAACCTTATCTCCTACTCCTCCAGTTGAATGTTTGTCTACCACATTTGTCCCAAATTCTGATAAATCTAAAACTTCTCCAGAATTTGCCATACTAAATGTAAGATTAAATAATTCTTCATCATTCATTCCATTTATATATATTGCCATTATTAGAGCTGCAGCTTGATAATCTGTTATCTCTCCATTAGTATACCCTTTAACAAAAAAATCTATTTCTTCTTTTGATAATTCTTTCTTGTCTCTTTTGTTTGCAATAATATCTAATATATTCATAATATAGTTCCTCTCAATTTTTAATAATATTTAACTAATAATATATAAAATTTATTTCATTCCTCGGCTTGATACGTTACTTATAATTTCTAAAAAATTCCGAATGAGCCTCTCCGAGTAGTCGCACCCTCATTCGGAATTTTAAGAAATTATACAGTAACTCCACGGCGCATTCGTCATTTATAAATTTTATATATTATTAGTTTATATTATTAATTTATATTATTAATAATTTCTATTTTTTATATAAATTTAGTAATAAAACTTCTTCTATGTATTGGACAAGGTCCATACTCTTTAATTGCTGCTATATGTTTTGCTGTTCCATAACCTTTATGTGACTCAAATCCGTATTCAGGATATACTTTGTCCCATTCACGCATTATTCTATCCCTTGTGACTTTTGCTACAATTGATGCAGCTGCAATAGAATAGCATTTTGCGTCTCCTTTTATAATAGACTTATATGGTATTCCTAAAGTATCTATTCCGCTTAATGCATCTACCATAATAATATTTGGCTTTATACTCATTTGCTTTATAGCTTCTGTTAGTCCTTTTTTTGTTGCTTGTAAAATATTAATTTCATCGATTTCTTCTTGATAAATTATCCCTACTCCATAACTTATTGCCTCTTTTGTAATTATTTCATATAATTTTTCTCTTTTAGCTTCTGATATTTTTTTGGAATCATTTATTCCTTCTATCATAGAGTCTTGTGGTAAAATTACAGCTGCAACAACAACTGGTCCTGCCAAAGGTCCACGTCCTGCTTCATCTATTCCTGCAACATATTTTACCCCTTTATCATAAAATTCTTTATCCATTTTTTTAAGTTCAATTAGTCTTGCTTCCTCTTTTTCTTTCATTATTATATTTATTCCTTTTGTTAAAAAATATCTATTCTCTCATTTTATCTTGTAGATCTGTTAATGTATAATATGTTGAATTATCGTATGGTACTCCTGATGGATAAACAATTTCTAATTTTGTAAAATCTTTTGAATTATATACAACAACAAATTCTCCATCTTCGCTATCATTTGCTAAGCTTGATAATCCCATTTCATTTAATGTCTCTCTTGTAATATTATATACTTCACATCCATTTGAGTCATTAATAGAATTATCTACTTTATTGATTATACTGCTATCTCCCTCTGACATTTTGTATTTACTTTGAAATAATTCTTTTCTTTTGTTAACTTTATCCTGATCTCCTAAATCCCAGACTTCTGCATTAATTTCTTCTGCATATACTTTTGCATTTGATTTTATAGTAATCATATTTGTAAGTAAACTTTCAATTTTAGATCTTTTTATTAATTCTTTACCACCATTTATTGTTATTCCCACAAGTATTAATATAACAATTATTGTTATAACTAGAGCTATTAACGTAATTCCTGAATTATTTTTAAATTTAATCATAAAATATATTCCTCCTATCCATTATTACATCTTACAACAATGACTTTCTTAGAGTATAAAAACAGGCTTAATTTTTTTATTAAGCCCTTAATTTTAGTTATTTGCTATATAATAACCAACACCTCTTTTGGTTATTAATATTCTTGGATTTGATGTATCTTCTTCGATTTTTTCTCTTATACGTCTAACTGTTACATCAACTGTTCTTATATCTCCAAAATACTCATAACCCCATACTTTTTCAAGCAATGTTTCTCTTGTAACTACTTGACCAGGTTCTTGAGCTAAAAACCTAAGAACTTCAAATTCTCTTAATGTAAGATCTACAATTTGATTATTAATCATAGCCTCAAATCTATCTAAGTCAAGTGTTAATGCTCCAATTGTAATTATATTTGTTCTTGTAATGTTGCTTATTTCTTTGTTTTGATTGTCTTGATGAACTTTTTCTATATTAGATACAATATCATATTTTCTTAAATTAGCTTTTACTCTTGCCAAAAGTTCTCTTATATTAAATGGCTTTGTAATATAATCATCTGCGCCAAGTTCTAGTCCAAGTATTTTATCTAACTCATCATCTTTAGCTGTAACCATAAGTATAGGAATGTTCATCATGTTTTTTATTCTTTTACATACAGATAAGCCATCTAATTTTGGAAGCATTACATCTAGCAAAATTAGGTCTATCTTTTTTTCTTGTGCAATATTTACTGCTTCTAGTCCATCACTTGCTTCAATTACATTATATCCTTCTTTTTCTAAGTTGTGTGCTAATAAATTTAAAATCATTTTTTCATCATCAACTATTAAAATAGTTTTTTTGTAATCTAATTCTTCCTCCACAAAAAAGCCTCCTTTTTTTGCTATTTAACCATAATATATCATATTTATTTTTTTTATACAAGTTTTTTTTAAAAGTTTTTTATAAATATATTACAATATTACAATTTATAATTTTTATTTTAAGTACACAATAAAAATAATTGATTGAAGCGAATGTGAAGCAATCTAGCGTAATTTCTTAAGCAATTTTAGGACAAGAGTTCATTTTGCGAAGCAACAATGGAAGGGAGTCCAAAAATCGCTTTAGAAATTAGCGCTGATTGGCTGAAACCGAGCAAAATAAATTATTTTTATTGTGTACTTAATATATAAAACATCTGAAAAATAATTATATATTTGTAATATGTAAATATTCTTTTACTTTTTCTAAAAGTGCTTGTTCTCCAATTTTCTCTATTTTTAGTGTAATCATAGGTTTTATTCCATTAGAAAATCTAATTTGAGTTCCATATTTTTTTATTAAATTTGAAATAAAATCATCATCAAAGGTATTATTTTCATATGTAAATACTATTGCATCTCTCTTGCTTTGAATTTTTATAATATTATTTTTCTTTGCAAGTTGTTTTATTCTTGAGATTTCTAGTAAATTTTCTATTTCAGGTGGCATGTTTCCATATCTATCTATTAATTCATCTACTACATTTGAAATATCTTCTTCTGTTTTAACAAGAGCAATATCTTGATAGATTTCAATTTTTTGATTTTGATCTGATATATAATCATCTGGAATATAACTAGTAACATTTAAATCTATCTGACACTCTAAATCTTCTTCAACTTTAATTCCTTGTTCTTCTTTCAACACTTCATTTAAAAGTCTTGTATATGTATCATATCCAACTTCCTCTAAGTGTCCAGACTGAATTTCTCCAATTAAACTTCCTGCACCTCTTATTTCTAAATCTCTCATTGCAATTTTAAATCCTGAACCAAATTCTGTGAATTCTTTTATTGCTTTTAATCTTTTATCAGCAGTTTCTGCAAGCATTTTATCTTTTCTATAGGTTATATAACTATATCCCTGTCTATCAGATCTTCCTACTCTTCCTCTAATTTGGTAAAGCTGTGCAAGTCCCATTCTATCAGCATTTTCTATAATTATTGTATTTGCATTTGGTATATCAATTCCAGACTCTAAAATTGTAGTACAAACTAATACATTTATTTTTCCTTCGACAAAGTCTTCCATTATATCTTCAATTTCGTTACCTGTCATTTGACCATGTGCAAATCCAACTCTTGCTTCTGGAACTAGTCTAGATATTTTGTCAGCTTTTAACATGATATCTTTTACATTATTGAAAATATAAAATACTTGACCATTTCTTTCAAGCTCTTTTATAATTGCTTCTTTAATTATTTCTTCATCATATTCTACTACATAAGTTTGAACAGGTTTTCTGTTTTGTGGTGGTTCATAAATTACTGACATATCTCTTACACCAACAATAGACATATGTAGTGTTCTAGGTATTGGAGTTGCAGTCATTGTTAAAACATCTACATTTGTTTTATATTGTTTTATTTTTTCTTTCGCTTTTACTCCAAATCTATGCTCTTCATCTATTATTAATAATCCTAAATCTTTAAATTCTACATCTTTTCCAAGTAATTTATGGGTTCCTATAACTATATCTACATTTCCAAGTTTTAGCTCTTTTATAATTCTATTTTGTTCTTTGACTGTTCTAAATCTGTTTAATAATTCTACCTTAATTGGAAAATCTTTCATTCTTTCTTTAAAAGTTTCATATTGCTGTTTTGCTAAAACTGTTGTAGGTGCTAAATATGCAACTTGTTTACTATCCATAACTGCTTTAAATGCTGCTCGAATGGCAACCTCTGTTTTTCCATATCCAACATCCCCACAAAGCAATCTATCCATTGGCTTTTCTGCTTCCATATCTTTTTTTACTTCTTCTATACAACGAAGTTGATCATCTGTTTCAATATATGGAAATTTTCCTTCAAATTCTCTTTGCCAATCTGTATCTGGAGAAAACGCATGTCCTTTTGATTTTTCACGTCGTGCATATAGTTCGATTAAATCTTTAGCAACTGCTCTTAAATTATTTTTTACTTTTGCAGTTGTTTTTTCCCAATCTTTTGAACCTAATTTATTTAGTTTTAAATTACTTTCTTCTCCACCAATGTATTTTCTTACTTCATCTAGAGAATTTGTTGGAATATATAAAATATCCTCACCTTGATATTTTATTTTTATATAATCTCTTGTTATTCCATCTGCTTTTATAGTATTAACACCTATATATATTCCTATACCATATCTTCTATGTACTACATAATCTCCCACTTTTAAGTCAGCAAATACAACTTTTTCGCTTTTGTTAAAAGTTTCATTTTTTCTTTTTCTGGCTTTTCTTTGTACTTCAACTAATTCAGAGGCTTCTATAACAATTTGATTTAAATTATAGCTAAAAAATCCACCTGTTATTTTACCTGTTGTAATTACTGTTATGTTAGCATTTTTATTAAGAATTGCTTGATTCAGATTTTCTTGATATATTGAATATATTTCATTTTCTTCAAGAAGATTTTTTATTTTATCTGCCTTTTCTTTTGCATCTACAACTATATAAACATTTTTATTATCCTTTATAAATTTTTTTATGTCATTTATAAATAAATCTATTCCACTTTTGTAATAGTTCAATTCTTTTGCATTAAAGTCATATTTTTCTCTTCCGCTTTTTTCTAGTGCATCTAATTTATTTAAAAAAACACATTGACGATTTAGTATTTTTGTTTCAATTTCTTCAGTATTTAAGTAATTTTGTAAACTCTCTGGTACAATTCTTTCCTTTTCAATTAAGGCTTTTATTACATTTTCGTTATCTTCTTCTATACTTTTACTTCTTGCGATAACTTTACTATTTTCATCTATAAAAACAATAAATTCATCAGATAAATAGTCCAAAACTGTTTCTTGTTCATGGTAAAATGAATCAAAATATCTATCTATTTTACTTAAATAATTTCCTTCTAAAATAGCTTCTATATCAGTTTCAACTTTTTCAACTAATACTTCTGGATAAATTTTTTCTCTAATATTTTTTACTACTTTTTCTATATCATTATCTAAAATATATTCATAAGCAGGATAAATATCTACATTTTCCTTGTTTTCAATTGACCTTTGAGATACTATATTAAAAATTCTAATTGAGTCAACTTCATCTCCCCAAAGCTCAATTCTTACTCCTGTTGTTTCATTTAAGGAAATGTCTATTATTCCACCTCTAACACTAAACTCTCCTCTTCCGTCTATTAATTCAAACCTTTGGTAGCCCAATTTAACAAGTTTTTGCTTTAAATCTTCTAAATTACACCTGTCCCCTATTTTAAAGCTTAAAATATTTTTATAAAGCGATTTTTTTGAAATTAATTTTTGTTTAATGGTTTCTGTTGAGGCAATTACTATTAATTTTTGTTTTTGATATATTTTGTTAAAAACATCTATTCTTTCATAAGGTAAATCTTTACTTTCAGCAACATAATCATATGTTACTATTTCTTTTTTGGGTAAAAATTCAACTTTATCTGTAAGGAACTTAATATTTTGATATAGTTTTTGTGCTTGAATTTCATTATATGTTACAATAAAAATAGGTCTTTTTAACTTTTCTAAAATATCTACTAAAATTTCTCCACTTAATACGTCAGTTAAGCCCGATATTTCTACCGGGCTTTTTTTATTTTTAATTTGTTCCAGAAAATCGCTATACTTTTGCGACTTTTCTAATTCTTTTAACAGTAAATTCATTCTTCTCTACTTCTTTCTATTCCTTCCTTCTCTTTTTTTATATTTTTGTCTATAACTTGTTCATTTTCTTTAGCTTTTTCGTATTTTTCTTTAACTTTTAATTTTTTTACATTTAAAGACTCTTTTTCTCCAAAAAGCTGTTTTGCAAGTTTATTTACCTTTTCAAGAGAAGCTAGAAGTTCTTGTTTAAGTCTTTTTAAGTGTTCATCATCTTCAACATCTTCATCATCTGATGTAGAATTCTTTTTTCTTTTATGTTTTGTTACATTTTCTCCTTTATATGCTTTAATTGCATCTTCTTGAGAAAGTTCTGGGCCTTCTCCTTCTATAATGCTTTCTAAAGCTCCTTTTAAATCTGTTAGTTTTTCTTCTTTTTCATTATTATTCTCTTGCATATAAATCTCCTTGATTTTATACTTTTCATACTAATAATGTATCATAATTTTTAAAAAAAATCAATAAATTTTGCTTAAAAAGTATTGACTTTTTGATTTTTGCATATTATAATAATGAGTGTTGCACATCGCGGGGTGGAGCAGTTGGCAGCTCGTCGGGCTCATAACCCGAAGGTCGTAGGTTCGAGTCCTACCTCCGCAACCAAAATAAGAGCTGAAATTTAATATTCAGCTCATTTATTTTATTTACATCTAATCACAATTTTTTTTCTTTTGTAAAATAAATATGCCGATGTGGCGGAATTGGTAGACGCACATGACTCAAAATCATGCGGTTATCCATGTGGGTTCGAGTCCCACCATCGGTACCAAAATTTATTTCACTCTTTTTCTAAACTCTTTTAAAATCTTTTCATTAATTGCAAGCTGTTTTTTTCCAATCAATTCTAAAACCTCTCTACGTGTCTTTGTTGAAATTTTTCTATTTGAAAATTCTTTATGTGGAACTTCTTTTTCAAACCATGATGGCATCTTAAAATTTTCTGCTTGTTCAATACTTTCAAATTCTACTTCTGCAATTATTAATCCTTTTAATTTTTTTTCAAATATATCTACTTCTGCTTTTAAACCACTTTCTAGTGGAATTATTAATCTGTATTTTTCTATTATTTGACTTCCTTTAAATGGATTTGAACCTTCATATTGTTCTTGTGAAATATTTTCTTCTAATTCGATTGTTGAGAATTTTTCTTTTTCTTTTTCTTTAATTTTTATTGTGTGTGTATATATAGCTTCATTTGTAGCAGTATTTAAACTTTTTCTTACCCTTATGCTACAAATTGGATCTCTATAAATATGTTTTTGTGTGATTCTTATAATTTTTGTTATGTTTTTTGGTAAATAATTTATTGTATATTTTCTTTCTATTTCTTTTGGTAACACTTTTCTTTTCTCCCCTTCATGCTATAACATAATTATTTTTCAGCCCATTACTCGTACCATTCTAGTTCATAGTTAGCAATTCTAACTATATCTCCTTCTTTAATTCCTTGTTTCTTTAATTCTTCTTCTACACCTAATTCTCTTAATTTTTTATGCAAATAGTACAAAGATTCATTATCTTCTATATTTACTCTTCTAATTACTCTTTCTACATTTTCACCTGTAACTATATATTTATCCTTTTCTTTTGTTACTGTAAATTCGCCTTCTCCATCTTCTAATGTATAAACAATTCTTTCTTCTTTTTCAACTATTTCTTCTTTTGGTAGAGTTTTAATTAAATTTGATACATAATCTAAAAGATTTTCTAAACCTTCCCCAGTAACGCTTGAAATTTTGAAAAAGTCCATATTTTTTTCTTTTGCCATTTTTTCAAGTTCTTCAAGTAATTCTTTATTTACTGAATCACATTTAGTTGCAACAATTATTTGTTTTCTTTGTGCTAGTTTCTCACTATATTTTCTTAATTCCTCGTTTATTACATTGAAATCGTTAACTGGATTTCTTCCTTCTTCTCCTGAAACATCAATTAAATGTAATAATAATCTAGTTCTTTCAATATGGCGTAAAAATTGAAGTCCTAGTCCAACTCCCTGACTTGCACCTTCAATAATTCCAGGAATATCAGCTATTACAAAACTTGAGCCATCTTTTGCTTTAACTACACCTAAATTTGGCTCTAAAGTAGTAAATTGATAATTTGCAATTTTAGGTCTTGCACTTGTAACAGTGCTTAAGAAAGTAGATTTTCCAACATTAGGAAATCCTAATAAACCAACATCTGCAAGAAGTTTTAATTCCAATATAATTTCTTTTTCTTTTCCTGGTTCTCCATCTTCTGCAAATCTTGGAACTTGTCTAGTAGAAGTTGCAAAATGTTGATTTCCTTTTCCTCCTCTACCACCTTTTAAAACAAGCTCTTCTTGTCCGGGAGTTGATAAATCTGCAATTATTTTTCCTGTTTCATTATCTTTTAAAATAGTACCAATTGGAACTCCTATATAAATATCTTTTCCAGCTCTTCCGCTACATCTAGCACCACTTCCGTTTTCTCCATTTGTTGCTTTATATTTTTTATTATATCTAAAATCTATTAATGTATTTTTATCTTTGTCTACAATAAAATAGACATCTCCTCCTTTTCCACCATCTCCACCATCTGGTCCACCAGCTGCGACATATTTTTCTCTTCTAAATGAGATTGCTCCATTTCCGCCATCTCCAGATTTTATAATTATTTTTGTATAGTCTGTAAACATGTTTATTTCTCCTTTACCATATAATTAGTATACCCAATTTTACATAAGATGTCAATATTTAAAATTTTATTGACAAAAAAAATCTTCATGAATATAATTTAATTAATTAGAAAGGTGTGATTTTATGGAAAAGAAATATAAATTAGCAATTGTAGGAGCCACAGGTTTAGTTGGAAGAACAGCTTTAAAAGTTTTAGAAGAAAGGAATTTACCAAACTTTGAATATAAATTATTCTGTTCAAAAAAATCTGCTGGAACAAAAATAAATTTTATGGGAAAAGAATACATTGCAAATGAATTAACTGAAACTTCTTTTGATGAAGGCTTTGATTTTGCGATTTTTTCTGCAGGTGGAGAAACCTCTAAAAAATTTGCTCCAATTGCAGCTTCAAAAGGATGTATTGTAATAGACAATAGTAGTTATTGGAGAATGCATGAAGATGTTCCTTTGGTAGTTCCTGAGGTAAATCCAAAAGAAATACAAAAAAATACAGGAATAATTGCCAACCCAAATTGTTCAACAATTCAGGCTGTTGTTCCTTTAAAACCTCTACATGACAGATATAGAATTAAAAGAATTGTATATTCTACTTATCAAGCAGTTTCTGGAGCAGGAAAAAATGGCCTAGAAGATTTGCTTTCAAATGCAAGTTATCAGGATTTAAAAAAATTTCCTCATCCAATACATAATAACTGCTTACCTCACATTGATGTTTTTATGGAAGATGGTTATACAAAAGAAGAACATAAAATGATAGATGAAACTAAAAAAATCTTAGGAGACTCTAGTATAAGAATTACTGCAACAACTGTTAGAGTTCCTGTAGAAAATTGCCATGGTGAATCTATAAATGTGGAATTTGAAAATGATTTTGATTTAGAAGAAGTAAAAAGTATTTTAAAAAATTCTGAAGGTATTATTTTATATGATGATCCAGAAAACAATATTTACCCTCTTGCAAGTGTTGCAAATGGAAGAGATGAAGTTTTTGTTGGAAGATTAAGACGTGATTACAGTCAAGCTAATACTCTTAATTTCTGGTGTGTTGCAGACAATATTCGTAAAGGAGCTGCTACAAATGCAATACAAATTATGGAGAAAATGATTTAATTATATAAAAAGAGGTTACAATTCACGGTTTATTATAAATTAGCCCTGCCTAAAGTTTATATATTTATTTTTATGCGTAAATCCCTTCTTTCTAACAAAAATGTAATCAAATATGGAATTTTTTTAACGGAAGTCAAGCTTCCTAAAAATTCTCATATTTGAAAACATTTTGTAAGAAAGTGGTCCCCGCACAAGTTTACTTTAAAAATAAATATATAAACTTAGTGCGGGCTTTTAGTAATTTGACCGTGAATTGTAACAAAAAGAGTAATTATATATTTAAATATACTTTAAGAATTTTGTCATGAAAATGTAATACTATAGTAACACAATTGTTATAATTTTATAGTATAATAATTGTGAAAGGAAACATTCATATGAACATAGAAAAACAACTACAAAAAGATGGTATAATTGTCACAGAAAAAGTACCTACAGATACAGTATTAAATATAACGAATAGTATCTCTCAAAAGATTGTTTCAACATTCCCAAGTTTTAATTTAAACACAAATGAATTGTTTGCTAAATTATTTTCACTAAATATGTATAAAGCGCAAATGCCAGAAGGAATGCAAGAGGCAAGTTATTGCTACAAAAATTCTTCAATATATTTTAACTTTAACATTGCAAATGAAGATTTAGAAGAATTTGCAATTCATGAATGTATACACTTTTTACAAGAACAAAAAGATGAAAATAATAATATAAAACGTATGGGCCTTGCAAATTATTCGAAACATAAAGTCGTTGGAACAGGTATAAATGAAGCTTGTGTACAATATATCTCCTCTAAAATAATTGGTATAGAACCTGATTTTGAAAAATACTATAATATTAATTTATATACTCCAAGTCCATCATATTATCCTGTAGAATGCGCTCTACTAAATGAATTAGTATTTTTTATTGGTGAGGAAAAACTATTTCAAAGTACTTATTTTTCAACAGATGAATTTAAAAATGAAATTATAAAATATACTTCTGAAAATACTTATAACTATATAATAACCTCATTTGATAAAATCTTAAAACTTGAAGAAAAAATAATTAAATTAAACAATAAAAATTCTGAAAAAACACAAATAAAAGTTGAAAAATGCCGAGCTACTATTAAAAAAACATTCTTTGATATACAAAATTTAATTATTAAAAAATTTTTTGAATATGAATTTATACAGATAAATAACTTAGAATTACTTGAAAAATTTAGAAGAAAAATAACTAAATTTGATAAATATATTGGGCATAGCGAAAATTATACATTTTTTAATGATTACCTAACAGAAATGATGAATAAATTAGAACATAAATCAAACATATTGGAAAATGGTGGAACTGAAACAGCTCCTGTAGTTAAAATCTTTTCAATTAGCGAGATTTTTAATAAAATTAAACAATTACTTAATAAAAAAGCTGAAACATAAAATGGGGCGATAAATTCGCCCCTGCTTTTTTACAAATTTATAATTATATATCCCTTATTTTCTTGTTATTCCAAGCTCATTTAGAACATACTCTTCTTTTGGTCTCATTTTTTCTTTATCTTCTTCTTTTATATGATCATATCCCATAAGATGATAAAAGCTATGAACTACCATATAACTTAGTTCTCTTTCAAAACTATGACCAAAATCTTTTGCTTGATTTTCAACTTGCTCAATAGAAATAACCATATCTCCTAAAATATCCGTATATTCCCAATTTTGTAATTTTACCATTTTCTCTATTTCTTCTTTTTCAAACATTGGAAATGAAAGCACATCTGTTGATTTGTCAATTTTTCTGTATTCATTATTAATATTTTTAATATTTTCTGGATTAGTTAAAGTAACACTTACCAAAAGCTTATCTTTTGGTAAGTGTTCAACTTCGAAACATTTATCTAAAACTTTAGAAATAATACTTTCATATTCTGATTTTTCTTTTACATCTAGATACTCTATATTAAACACTATATACTCCTATTTTTTCATTCTTTTTCTCTCTAGTACAATTAGAATATGTTTTATAGCCACATATTTCCTTCATTGCTCCATAGTCAACTAATTTTCTCTTGTAATATTTTATTAACCTAGAATAATCAAATTTTTCATTTTTAACTTTCTTTATTTCATCTTTTATAAATAATATTTCTTTTTGTTTTATAAATTCTATAAAATCTATATCTTTATATTTAAGTACTTTTTGGAATTTTGACCAGAATTTTTTAAATTCTTCTCTTTGTTCATTGCTCTCCCAATAAACCTTTGTTGATAATAGTTTTACATTATAGTCCTCTATTAAGTTTATAAGTGTACTATATGCCTTTTCCCTTCTTACAGAAAGCTTGGTGTCTTGTACTAAACATCTTGCATCATTAAGAAGTTTCATATAGCATTGTTCAGCAACTGTTAATGGTAAACTATGTGTAAACAATTTTCTGCTTAAACCTAATAAAAGCATATTTTTTTCTATCATATCTTTTTGATCTAATTTTCCAACTTCAAAAGCTTCGTATTCTTCATAATCTTGTTTTATTTCTTTATATTTTGGATTTGCAGATTTACTGTCTATTTCTAATTTTAATATTAAAATATTTTGCATATATTCTTTTAAAGTATTAAATATTTTAATATATATCCATTCTTTAGTTGCATCATATTTTGAAGTTGTATCTGCAAGTTTTATAGAATAATTTTTTAATATTCCTTTGTAAAGCCAATCCATTTTGTCTATATAAAATTTATTATATTTTTCTATTGTTTTATCTTTTAAAGTATTTTTTACTGTTTGATAGTCTAGTTCTAATAAAAATTTCTGTTTTCTAAATTTATATTCTACATATTCGTTTTCTTTTAGGGAAATAACTCCATAATATTTTGATAATGCTTCTTTTTCAAAGTCTGAGGCAGTATTATTCTTTACTTTTTTATATACTGAATCCATTACATATTTATCTAAAGCCTCCAAATATGCTATATATGTTTCTTCGTACTTTTTTTCAAAATTATCTTTTTCTTCTACTGAGTTAAAATTCTCGAAGGCTTTTATCATGGAATTTCTTTTTACAGAAATAAGCATTCCATTAATTCCAATTTTTGTTGGAATTAATATTTTTGAAATAGTGTTTGAAATCTTGTTAATAAAAGATTTATTAGCTCCCGTAATTCTTAAACTTGTTTCTTCCATTTGCGCATCTTCCTTTCTTAACTAGTTTTTTCTGAAGTACTTTTTTAGCTTTTACCATTTACATTCTATACCAAATAAAAAAAAATAGCAATAAAAAATTACTATTTTTTTAATTTTTTTTGTTCTCACCAATTTCCTCTCTAATTATATATTTTAATGTTACTATTACAGAATTTTTACCTTGTATAGTTTCTATTTTTTTATCTACAATATTTTCTAAATTAGGTATTTCTTTTTCTAATTCTTCTGATAACTCTTTGGTTGCAATATTAATTGCTTCATCTAAAGAATGATTTTGTGTATTTTTAATTAGCTCAATATTTGTTATTTTAGTTATTGATATTGGTAAATAAAAATTCTTAGATATTTTTATTTTTTTACAATTACTTTCTGTTTTATAATCATTAAATTTTGAATTGTTTTTATATAATTTTATCTTATTATTTTTATAATTAACTTCATATTTAATTTCTTTTTTGCCTGTTTCTTTATATATTTCTTCTTTAAAATTAATTTCTTTTGTTTTTCCATAAATAACTTCTGCTTCAACACTTCCTAAGCTATGTACTTTTCTAGGTTCTGTATATTTTCCTTCCATAATTCCCTTAATTAATACATCTCCTACATTTACACTATCTCCCACATTTACAATAGCTGTTCCATTTTGAGCAGTTATTTTAGAAATGACACCTGACTTTTTAGCTACAATGTCACAATAATCTGTATTATTAATTATTTCAGGTATTTCTTTTGCTTTTGTTATTTTTATTTTTATATTTGTTCCTTCAATATCTATTCCGAATCCATGCGATATCGCTTCTATTTAATCTTATATCATTTATTATTTTTTCTGTATCTATTTTATTTTTTGCAATTCCTGGTTTTAATCCTAATTTTTCTAAATCTGTTCCTATATTTTCTACAACTTGATTATCTTGAAATGATATTTCTATATTCCATATATATCTTGAACTTATAAACAAAATTATTAATATAATTAATAAAAATATTGCAAAGATCTTTCTTTTTTTATATCTATATAATAAAAAAGGCATCCCTCTTTTTTCTTTAATTTTTATCTTGCAACTAGTTCTTCTTGCAATATCTTTTATTTTTTTAAACTCATTTATTCCAATATTTAAAAATAATTTAACTCCACTATCTCTTTTTAAATTCCAAGTAAATATTTTTCTGTTTGTGCATAAATTAATAAATCTTTCTATATAATAACCTTCTACTTCAATTCTAACATAACCTAAAATTATTTGTATAAGTAGCTTTATCAGCATTGTTTTCTCCTATTCCTCTCTACAAGCTATTCATTAATCTGATGTTGATTCTAATTCAATTTTTTCAATTTTTCCTATTATTTTTAAATTATCTTCTGTCATTTTTTCTAATTTTAAATTTAATCCATGTACATTTACAATTCCAATATGTGTATTGATTCTAACATAATAATCTTCATATTCTAAAATTCCTTTATTATTTTCTATAATCATTTCTTCAAAACCTGTTAAAATGATATTTGGGCTGTTAGAATACACTTCTTTTGGAATTTCCAATAATCTATTAATTTTTTTCACTTTTTCATCTCCCAATATAACAATTCTTTAACAATTTTAAAAGTACATATCTAGACTTTTAAATTCATACCCTTGCTTTCTGGCTTCATCTATAATTTGCCCCATAATTTCCGAATTTGTTTTAGAAGTTGCATGAAGTAGCATTATTTCACCATTGTGAAAATTTGAAGTCACAGTCTTTAATGCTTCTTCATGGCTTGGTTGACTATCTTCATTCCAATCAACATATGCAAAACTCCACATTACTGTTTTAAATCCTAAGTTTTCTGTTATCTTTAATGTTCTTTCACTAAATTCTCCTCTAGGTGGTCTCATATACTTCATTTCATATCCAAATTTTTCATATACTGCTTGATTTAGCTTCATTAGCTCATTTTTTATTTCCTCATCTGACAAATCTGGCATACTTTTATGGTTTACTGTATGGTTGCCAACAATATGCCCCTCATTTATCATTCTTTCAACTAAATCAGATGCTGTATTTAAATAATGAGCTGTTATAAAAAAAGTACCTTGCACATTTTTTTCTTTTAAAGTGTCTAAAATTTTACTTGTATATCCGGCTTCATACCCTAAATCAAAGGTTAAATATATAACTTTTTCTTCATTATTTCCCATTGCAATTCCATTATATTTATCGATTAAAGACTTATTTGTACTTCCTAAATCTGGTTGTAAATTATTATCATTTCTTTTTATTCCCCAACCTATTTTGGTATTACTAACTTCAACATTTGCATTTGTTAATATTTCATTTTGATTTACTCCTGTAAAAATTGTTAATGTTAATATTAAACTTAGAATTCCTCCTAATACTATTGTTTTAAATTCCTTATTCATTAATTTTATTTCCTTTCCTTATTTGATTTAATTATATGTTTTAAATAAAAAAAAATAACTAAAGATTTTGAATCTTTAGCTATTTTGTAAAATAGGTATTTATATTAATTAACTTTATTAAATAATCCTTTTTATAAAACTAATTAATTTATTACAAAATGGTTCTTTTTTTATTTGATTTGGTAAATTTGTACTTTCAAAAACTTTTTCTTCTTTTTGTCTTTCGAATATATTATCTGGATTATATTTTTTTCTTTTTTCTTCTTCTAATTTTTCTAAATCATATTTTTCCTTTGCTTCTATTCTTTCTTTTTGATATGGAGTCGCCCAATAATCTTTAAATATATTTGCAAGTATTGCTTTAGTTATGTCTGACATTTTCTGTTCTTCAAATTTTTTTGTCATATCTAATGTATAATTATATTCATAATCCATATTATTTTTATAAAATTTCAATTTTTCTTCTGGAATTTTTTTAACATCTTCATCTGGTACATATTTTAATATTTCAATGACTTCCTTATATGCCATAGCATATTCTTTAGTTAACCTCACACAATTTCCCCTTTTTTATTATCTTGTATTTTTTTGCTAATTTCAACTTGTGCTGCTTTTAGTTTTGCTTCAGTTGGAACACACTTTGTTTCTCTACCAATTTCTGCTGTAGTAATTTTAATACCGTCTTCTAATTCATCTTTTGATTTTTCAGCTTTAAAATGTATTCCATGTTCTCTCATTTTCTCAACAATTTCATCAAAAGAACATGTTCCTAAATTTTTTATTTCCAATAATCTTTCTGGTGTCCACTTTTCTAGATCAGATAAAAATGTTATATCTGCACTACTTAACCTATAATATGTTCTTGACGAGAAACCAAGATTTTTAACTTTCAAAGCATCCATTTTTTTAAGTTTGGCTATTTCTTTACTTTTTTCTGAACAGATTTCCTCTTCAAATTTTCTTAATTGTCTTAAATTTTCAGATAAATCTCCATTTTGTAATCGAATATCTTTTATAATATTTTCTATTTTTTCTGTCTCTTCATTTTCAAGAATATCTATAAAATCAGGGATTATACATATAAACTCCTGATTGCTTATTTGCGTAAAATACTTAAATAGTTTTTCTTTAATTTTACCCAATCTCATTCTAATTGTTTGCCTTGTTAGCCCTACCTCTTTTGCAATTGCTTCTAAAGACTTTGGTTTTGCGCCATCTACTAATCCATATTTTTCTTTTAATACAAATTTTTCTGTATCATCTAATAATTCCTCAATAGCTTTTCTCAGTTTCTCTGAAGAATAAAAAATCTGTACATTTGGGAACTTTCTTAGCATTCTTAAATCATACCATAATAAATCATAACCTCTAAAAGATTTACCTTCAACATCAATTGCCTCTTTTATTATTCCTTTTACTAATTTTTGTATCATCCTTCTTTCTTTATGACCTACAATTATATGATTTTCAATATGCGTTATATAAGAATCATAAAAATCTTCAAATGAAGAAAATTTGTCTAATAAATCCTTTATATCTTCACCTATTTCATATTTTTTTTCTAATTCCTGATACATTTTTTTCATAATTATCCTCCTATTTTGTTGTTGGTAGTGTAAACTAAATTTATATTTAATTAATCTACACCCCTGTATTTTCGAGG